>JAYVQF010000233.1:0-1538 GCA_043777195.1 Thermoanaerobaculia bacterium | reverse complement strand
TCAGCTGCGAGGGGGAATTCGCGGGGCGCAGGAGCTTGCCCTTGATCTTCCACAGCTTGGCCGCGAAGCGGGGCGGCAGTTTGGCGTCAAGATTCGCGAGCAGATCCCAGTATTCGTCAGACTTGAAGGCTTGGATTTCCCGCTCGCGCGCCAGGATCATGCGCAGCGCCACCGACTGCACGCGGCCAGCCGAGAGGGTGCGGATGCCGAGTTTGTCCCATAAGAAAGGAGAGAGCTTGAAGCCGACGATGCGGTCGATGGCGCGGCGGGTGAGGAAGGCCTCCACCATCTTGCCGTCAATGGCGCCGGCGTTCGCGATGCCCGCCTTGACCGCCTTTTCAGTGATGGCGTTGAAGGTCGCGCGGTAAACCTTGGCTTTCTTGGAAACGCTCTTGATCTCTTCCGCGAGATGCGAAGCGATGGCCTCGCCTTCACGGTCGGGGTCAGTCGCGATGTAGATCAGGTCGGCCTGCTTGGCGGCCGCACGGATTTCCGCGACAATCGCCTTGGAGCGGTCCATCACCTTGAACTCCACCGCGAAATCGCCGTCGAGATCCACGCCGATGCCGCCACCCGCAGTGCCCTTGCCCTTGGTCATCTCCTTGATGTGGCCGCGCGAGGCGATCACCGTGGTGCCGCGGCCGAGGTATTTCTTGATGGTCTTCGCCTTGGCGGGCGACTCGACGAGGACGAGGGAGGTCTGGGGCATGGGGCGTCATTCTAGCGCCCTTGTCAAGTTTGGCCGGTTTTTGGGCAGCAAAACGGTAATGATTTCACTTCGTAAATTTGTCCCCGAAAATGGTAAAATTTCGCTCTGCGGAACCGGTGATTTTCACAGGATAATCGTGCCTGTTTAACTGGAATTTTCGCGCATGAATTTCGGAACGGAACCGACCCCATTTTTTAACGAAGGATTTGGCCGTAACTACAGGTCTTGCATCGCATCTCATTGATGCACTACGACGCCCTGTCAGCCGATCTGACCAAGCCCTAAGCCCTCACACAGGAATCCCATGAGCAAAGTTGAACCGAAGCAGTCTGAATACGGCGCCGAATCGATCCGCATCCTTGAGGGTCTGGAAGCGGTGCGCAAGCGGCCGGCGATGTACATCGGCTCGACCCACGCGCCGGGGCTGCACCATCTCGTCTATGAGATCGTGGACAACGCCATTGACGAGGCGCAGGCGGGTTTCTGCAACGCCATCGAGGTGAGCATCCATCTCGATAATTCCATCACCGTGGTGGACAACGGCCGCGGCATCCCCACCGGCATCCATCCCGACAAGGGGGTGAGCGCGGCGGAGGTCATCTTCACCGTCC
The DNA here is from genome assembly GCA_043777195.1 of Thermoanaerobaculia bacterium. Taxonomy (GTDB): domain Bacteria; phylum Acidobacteriota; class UBA4820; order JAYVQF01; family JAYVQF01; genus JAYVQF01. The sequence goes on along the minus strand of JAYVQF010000233.1, from coordinate 218 downwards.
TGCACGCGGGCGGCAAGTTCGATGGCGGCGCATACAAAGTCTCCGGCGGCCTGCATGGCGTGGGCGCCTCGGTGGTCAACGCGCTGTCGGAATCGCTGGAAGTTGAAATCTGGCGCGATGGCGCAACCTGGTATCAGAAATATGTGAATGGCGGCGCCAAAGAGGCCGACCTCAAGAAGATCGGCCAGACCGAAAAACACGGCACCCGCGTTACCTTC
>JAYVQF010000232.1:0-5885 GCA_043777195.1 Thermoanaerobaculia bacterium | reverse complement strand
CGAGGAGCGCGCATACCCGAAGGTATGTAAGCGACGAGCAACGAAGCCAGTCGGGATGAATCGGCGGGCAGACTGCTACTGTTATTTCGTTGCGGCCCCATAGCTCACCCGGCGCGCAGGGCCGACAGCAGCGCGCGCACGGCATTGCCGCGGTGGCTGACCGCGAATTTTTCATCGTGGGATAATTCGGCGAACGATTTTCCGGCGGGTGCAAACCAGAACAGCGGATCGTAACCGAAGCCTTCCCCGCCCCGCGGCGCGGCCAGGATCTCGCCTTCCACCGCGCCTTCACTCTGCAGCGGTTCGCGGCCCTCCCGCACCAGCGCCAGCGCGCAGCGGTAGCGTGCGGCGCGCGGCGCGGGATCGCCTGCGAGCGCGCGCAAAAGCCGGGTATTGCGGCCTGCGTCATCCATTACGCCGTCATCCGCTCCAAACCGCGCGGAATGAATTCCGGGCGCGCCGCCAAGCGCATCCACACACAGGCCGGAATCTTCCGCCAGCACTGCCATGCCTGCCTGAGCGAAATAATACCGCGCCTTTTCCAGCGCATTTTCGCTGAATGAATTCCCGGTTTCCGGCGCGTCCGCGGCAAGGCCGAGGTCACGCAGTCCGCACAGTGCGAACCCGGCGTCGGCCAGTGGCTCACTCAGTTCGCGCACTTTGCCGGCGTTGCCGGTCGCCAGAAGCAGCGGGATCATCAATCTAAAACCGCCGGGCACGGGCTGCGCCAGCGGGACTTGGCGAATGGAAAATCAACCGCCGGGTTCCGCCACCAGCGCGATTTCACGCCAGCCGGTATCCAGGCTCCAAGGCAGCAGGAGCAGGGTGCCGGCGAGAAAATGCACCTTCAGGGACGCGCGCACGCCTTCTGCGGTGGGCCGATCCATGCCCGCCGGGCCGAGATCGAGGGCGTCAAAATGTTCCAGGAAGTTTTCCGCGTCGCCGCGTTCGCGCGCAAATTCAACGCGGGGCGGCTCCTCGCCGATGCGGGTTTCCAGCCGGTATAGCGCCGAAAGCCGGTCGTAGAGGGCGGTGCGCACCACCTGCCGTTCGCCCACGGTTTTGCTGAACCAGAAGCGGCGCGGACGGCTGAATAAGAAATGATAGGTGAAGGCGACCGGCAGGCCAGCGTCCAGCCGCTCGCGTACTTCCGGTTGCGAGGCCGCGCCCGGCGCTGCGCCGCCGGCGTAAAGATCGCCGCCCAGGGAATGCACCACGCCTTCGGGGCCGATCGCTTCGCCCGCCGCGCGCTGCGGCATCGCGCTCAGCGCGAACAGCAGCACCGCCCAAGCCAATCCCCTGGGGCAGCGGATGGCGGGGCCCATGCGGGCGGGGAATACGGACAGGCTCATATGGGTTTATAATAATTGCCATGCGCCTCGAGTGCAAGCGACTGGGGCGGATCGGGCGGTTTTTTTTCGCCGCCGGTCTCGCCAGTTTTGGAGCGCTCCCCGCCATGGCCGCGCTTTATCAATGTCCCGGCCAAGGCGGTAACTTGGGCATGGTGCGCGACCACCCCACGCCGGGCTGTCAGCGCCTGTCGGCGGCGATTGACCTCGGCGGCGGACGCGTCGAACGGGTCGAGCCGGTTTTCGTGGCGCCTGATTACAGCCGTCCCCTCGCGCCGCCTTCGGTGTTGCGGGACAAGCTCAGCCCGGCGCTCCAGGTGCAACTGCAGCGCGACGCCTTGGCGGCCGGGGTTCCGGAAGATCTGGTCTATTTGCTCATCGAGCAGGAAAGCCGCTACAACCCGCTTGCGGTTTCGGCGCGGGGGGCCTTGGGCCTGATGCAACTGATGCCCGATACCGCGCGCGGACTCGGGGTCGACAATCCCTGGGATCCCGCGCAGAATTTGCGCGGCGGCATCCGCTTTCTCGGACAATTGATCAGCCGCTTTTCCGGCCGGCTGCCCCTGGCGGTGGCGGCGTACAACTGCGGCCCGGGCGCGGTGGAAAAGGCTGGCCTGCGCGTGCCGAGAATCTTCGAAACCCGGCAATATGTCACGCAGATTTTTCGAACTTACAATGGCGGCCGCATTCTCGAAGAAGCAATTTCTTATATGCAAGGGGACAGCCGCTCCTATGCAAACGGCACCGTGACCAACCGGGGCGGCGTGCGTGTGGTCGGGATGTCAGCCGGCAACAAGGTGAAAGTTGTCACGCTGACCACGGCCTCCGCCCCCGCAGGCGGACCCGGCGGCGCGACCATGTACCGCTGGCTGGATGAGTCCGGACAGGAACACATCACCAATTACAAGCCCCGCAACGGAAAAGTCGTCGGCATCATCAAGCCCTGATCGGGATCAGAATCAGCCCGGGCGGCAAAAAAACCGTCGGCGGGACGGCGCCGGGTCGGCGCCGGGATAAACGCGATGAATCCGGTGATGAAATTTCACGGAGCGGCGGCGCGGAAATGTCAGAATAACGGGGACTCACCCGGATTATCTGACATGATGAAATTTTCCCCGTTGCCGTGGTTGCGACTTGCTTTTTTGACCCTAGCCGGCGTCCTGCCCGCCTTCGCGCCCGCCGCAACGGCTGCTGCGCCGCCGCCCGATCCGCTGTTGCCGCTGGTGGCGTCGCTGCCCGCGGCGCTGCGCAATGCCGACGGCGTTTATGCGCTGATTGAGGCGCGCGGCGTCGCCGAGGTATTCGGGCGCGACGAGGAATTCAGCCGCATCCTGGAAAAAATCCCCGCCGCGGGGCTGCCGCCGCTCAATGAATATTTTGTCCGTCTGGAACAGGCCAATGCCCAGCTCAAACGGCTCGACCGGGCGGCTGCGGCGCAAACCCTCGCGCCCCTGGGCCCGCTCACGGCCGTGCGCTTCATCGGCTTGTTCGGCGCCGGGGCGGATGGCGATTTCACCACGGAATTCCCGCCGGAGAAAGCCTTCGAGTTTGCCCGCGAATATCCCGGGAAAGACGATCTCCCGGCCCGCTGGCGCAATTTGCAATTGCCCCCGGGCGATCTCATGTTCAATCCAGGGCGGTATGTCTATCCCGCGGAGAAGGGCATCGCCTATTTTGCGTCGGGATTTTCTCTGGCGACCAAAGGGCGCGTGCTCTTCCGGCTCGGCGCCAGCGATCAGGTGGCGCTGTTTGTGGATGGCCGGGAAGTCTTTCGCTACAATGAAAAACATTATTACGCAGCGGGACAGTTTTCTCTCGCGCTCGATCTGCCCGCCGGCGCCCATTCGCTGCTGATTAAGCAGGAGATCACCGACGCCAATGCGCGTCTGAGCCTGTCCGCCACCGTGGAAGGCCGCGCCCTCAATTATTCCCTTGAAATTCCGGCGGCGGTTTCGGGTACGGCGTCCGCAGCCGGGACCGCCGGCGGCGTCAGTGCGGCGCAGCTCCTGCCTCCGCCCCCAGCCGGCAACCAGCCCCCCGAATATGCGCGCGGACTCTGGCTATGGCGCACCCAGGCCTTCCGGCTGACCGAACATCCCGAATTGGCGGCCCTGAAAATCGGCGCGCGCCAGGCACGCACCGACACCGCGCGGCTGATTCAGGCTTGGGCACAGCCCGAGCCGCAGCATGAGCGCGAAGCCCTGCGCAGCTGTCTCGCGGATTTTTCCGCGTCGCCCGTCTGCCTGTTGCGTCTGGCCCGCCTGGAAGCCGTCCGCGACCGGCCCGGAGATGCGCTGGCGCTGCTGGCCCGGCTGCCCGCGGAGTGGCGGCAGACGCCCGAAGCGCGGGTGATTGAATTGGGACTGTGGGGGAATACGCCGCTCAACGCGGGCGCTGCGGATCAACTCGCGAAGCTGGCAGCGGAACGACCGGACCGGCTCAATCTCTGGCCGGTAGCCGCCGAACTGTATCGCGCCGCAGGCCGCGAGCGGGAGGGCGCGCAAAGCATGGAAAAGGCGCTCGCGCAATTACCAGGCCAGGCGGGTATCCGCAGGGAGATCGTCGAACGCCGGCTGGCGCTCGGAGGGGGCGCGGAGACGCTCGACATCCTCACGGCAATTACCGAGGCTGACCCGCTTGAAGTCGGTCTGCGTGAAGATCTTGCCGGCTTGTATCTGAAACTGGATGAGCCGGAGAAAGCGCTGCGTTACAGTGACGAGCAGCTGGCGGTTTCCCCGCGCGATCCGGAAGGGCTGAAGCTGCGCGCGACAACCCTCATCCGGCTGGGGCGCGATGCCGAGGGCAACGATGCGCTGCGCGCCGCCATCGCCGCCCGCCCCCAGGATGAAGACCTTCGCCGCTACCTGGCTTTCCGGGAAAAAGGCGACACCGGATTCGAAACCCCCTACCGGGCCAATCCCCGCGACTACTTGGCGGCTGAGGTCAGCGATCACGGCCAAGGCGCGGAAATCATGCTGCAACAAAGCGTGGTGCAGGTCTCGCCCTCGGGTCTCGCCAGCCGCTACAAACAGCTCATCGTGCGCATTGTGGACGAGACCGGCGTGAAGGGCTGGGAGCGTTTCAGCGACGGCTTTGACGCCACCACCACCGCCTTCACCTGGCTGGCTGCACAGCGGCTGCGCCCGGGCGAGGGCGGAGGGGCGGCGACCCTGGGAGAAGGGCAGCGCGGCAGTTACACGCCGAATGATGGTGAAGATAATATGTATGTCCGCCAGCGGGTGGGTTATGCCCGCTTTCCCGACTTGCGCGCCGGCGATCTGGTCAACCTCGAAATCCGCGAGGATCCGGTTGCGGCTTCCAATGATTACGGGAATTATTTCGGCGAGCTGGTCATCCTCGGCGGGAACGAGCCGATCCGCGCGTTTCGCTATGCGTTGCTCACGCCGAAAGGCAAGACCCTTTATCACGAGGTCAGCGGCGCGGTCGACAATTTGAAAATTCGCGAGCTGCCCGCCGATCCCGCGCATGGCGCGCCCGAGCGCACCGAGCGCCGCTGGGAATTCTTCGGGCTCGAGCCCAAGGCCAACGAACCGGCGGCGCCCGCCGCCATCGAACTGTATCCCTACCTGCATATTTCCACCTTCCGCGACTGGGACGCGCTGGGCAAATGGTACGCGGGTTTTATCCGCGACCGCTTCACGCTCGACCCTTCGCAAAAGCGGGATTTCCTCGACGGTTTGAATGGCGCCACCGGCGACAAGGCGATGGTGGCGGTGCACCGCCGCACCACCCACCGTGTGCATTACATCGGCATCGAATTCGGCGTGCATGGGTATCAGCCCTTCTCGGCGGCGGAAAGCTACCGGCGCGGCTTCGGCGATTGCAAGGACAAGGCCACGCTCTTTTGCACCCTGGCCGAAACCGTGGGTGAAACTTCCGACATCGTGCTGACCCGCACCCGCAACCTCGGCAACCTGTCCACCAAACTCGCGTCGCTGTCGCTCTTTAATCATGCGATCGCTTACCTGCCGCGCAGCAAAACCTTTGTGGACGGCACCGCCGACTATGTCGGGCTGGGGGAATTGCCCGTGGATGACCAAGGGGCGGATGTGCTGCTGGTGAGCCGCGACGGAACCTCCGTGCGGCGCACCATTCCGGAAACCGCCGCCGCCGATAATGTTGACGACCAGCGGTTCGCGCTTTCATTTCCCGATGCGGTTCTCGGCGACACCGACCGTGTGAAGATCGCGGCGAAACTCTTCACCCGCGGCGCCGACGCGCCCGGCCAGCGCGGCCGCTACGCCAAGACCGACAGCCGCGATGACCGGCTGGAACGCGGCATGGCCGAAACCTTTGCGGGGTTCAAACTGGCGCACGCCGAATTCAGCGAGATGAGCGATTACGAACGGCCGGTCACCATCAGTTTCGAGGGCGAAGCGCACAAACTGCTGCGGCGCGAAGGGCGCACGCTGTGGTTGGCGCCGCGCCTGGGCAACGATCGCTGGCAGCCCGCCTACGCGCCGCTCGCCAAGCGGACATTGCCGCTCATCCTGCGTTATCGTTCCACCCGCCGCC
>JAYVQF010000231.1:0-5885 GCA_043777195.1 Thermoanaerobaculia bacterium | reverse complement strand
GTCGCCTCGATGCCGGGGGTTTTCAACCTGTCGCCGGATGAAGCCGCCCTCGAAGCCGCACGCGCGCAGGACGCGGGCGTGGGCGGGGTGATTCTGTTTGGGGTGCTGCCTGCGGAAGCCAAAGACGCGCGGGGTTCCGCGGGAGAAGACGCCGCCGGTCCGGTCGCGCTGGCGCTGGCGGAAATCACGAAGGTTGCGCCGAACCTTGTGCGCATTGCCGATGTCTGCCTGTGCGAATACACCGACCACGGCCACTGCGGGGTAATTGATGCAGAGGCGGTGGACAACGACGCCACCCTGCCGCGCCTCGCCGCGCTGTCGGTGATGATGGCGAAGGCGGGCGCGCAGGTGATCGCGCCGAGCGACATGATGGACGGGCGGGTGGCGGCGATCCGCGCGGCGCTCGACGGCGCCGGGTTCGCGCAGACGCCGATTCTTGCCTATGCTGCAAAATTTGCCAGCAGCTTCTACGGCCCTTTCCGCGAAGCTGCGGCGAGTACACCGGCTTTTGGTGATCGGCGCGGCTATCAGATGGATCCGGCCAACGGCCGCGAGGCACTTCGCGAAATCTCCGCCGACATCGAGGAGGGCGCCGACGCGATCATGGTCAAACCGGCGCTCCCCTGTTTGGACATACTCGCCAGAGCGCGCGATCAATTCGCGCTGCCGCTCGCCGCCTATCAGGTTTCCGGCGAATACGCGATGCTCAAAGCCGCCGCGCAAAACGGCTGGCTCGACGAAAAACGCGCCGCACTGGAAAGCCTGCTCGCCATCAAGCGCGCCGGTGCCGATTTCATTCTCACCTATTACGCGCTGGACGCCGCCCGCTGGCTGCGCGAGGCAGCACGCGAGAGCGTGCAGTCGTCATAAACTCAGCGGTAAGCCCGCGGCGGTTTGGCAAGGCGGGCGCGCATTTGTTCGAGGGCGCGGGCGGGATTCATGCCGTCGAGCGGACGCGCGGAAGCCAAGTCAATCAGCCGCCAGCGGGATGCTTTTTCATTCCACAGCAGGTTGCCGCCATTTGCGTCGCGGTGCAGATAACCGGCCGCCGCAATTTTTTCCAGCACGACTACGGCGCTTCGGCGCTGTGTGTCAGTCAATTTTTCCTGAGCTAGAAGCTCGGCATAAGTCACTTCATCGGGGAAATAACGCTGTATGGCGCGTAACTTCGGCGCAGCAGATCGCACACCCAGCGCCAGCGTTTCCTGCGTCGCAATGCCGGCGCCAGTCAGCGTAAATTCTGCGGCAAGTTCGCGTACCGCTGCGGCTTCGTCGAGTCCGCACTGTGAAAATAATTTCCCGAACAGGCCGCCGCGCCGGTGAATTTTCAAGCGCACCGGCCCTAATTCCGGGTGCACAAAATGGCCGCCGCCGCCGCGACCGAGCGGGGAAATTTGCAGTGCATTTTTTTGCAGTGCGTTCTGCGGCGCGAACAGTTCATCAATCAGCGCGTCTGAAATTATTTCGACCGAATAATAAACCCCGCCCGCCTTTGCGATCCGGCGCCAGCGCGGGGTGATGAGCAGTGATTTTTCCACGGCGGCACGGTTGAGGGCGACACGAACGCGAAGGCCCGGGATCAGAGCGCGAAGCAGGCGCGCACCGGGCCGCCGTCGCCGTTCAGCGCCGCGGCGATGGCGTGTAGAAGCGGCGCTTGGCGCGGCTCTGCGGCCGGCTGGGTTTGCAGCCACGCCAGTGCGTCGAGCCCTTCCGGCCGGTGCTGCAATTCGACCAGCGCCTCCGCCAATGATTTTCCGCTCTGCAATAGCAGCCCCAGCCGCCGGTTGCGCGAACGCGGCGACGAGCCGGTGGCGATGAGATCGCCCAGTCCGGCGGGTCCGAAGAGCGTTTCCGCGCGTCCGCCCAAGGCGACGCACAACCGCCCCATCTCGGCTAGTGCCGCGCAAAAATAGGCCGCGCGCCAGTTGTCGCCGCCGCCGCAAAAGCCCTCGCTCACTGCGAGGCCCAGCGCGTAGATGTTTTTCAGCGCCGAACCCAGCGCCACGCCCGCCGCGTCGTCGGTGATTTCCACCGTCACGCCGGGGCCGCGCAGCAGGCCGGCGATCGCCGCGGCTGCCGGGTGCGGGCCGCCCACGATCAGCGTCGAGGCCTGGCCCGCCGCGAGTTCCCCCGCGAGAGCCCCGCCCCCGAGCGCGAAGATGAGGTGACCGGACGCGGCGCGCGCCGCCGCGAGATCACCACGCTGCACCGGCGTGCCCCAGAAACCTTTGGTGCCCACCACCACCGGGATGCCGTCGTCGAGATCGGGCGAGGCGTCTTTAAGCACCGCTTCGGCATGGCCGCTGGGCACGGTGAGCAGCAGCACCGCCGCGCCGTTCGCCGCGCTGGTGTGGCCGGCGGCGCGGATGCGCGGCGAGAGTTTCACCCCCGGCAAAAAACGGGGGTTTTCGTGGCGCTGGTTGATGCCGTCAACGACATCGAGGAAATGCTCGATGAGCAGGATGTCGGTGGCCCGCCCCGCGCGCGCGATCACCTGCGCCAGCGCGGTGCCGTAAGCCCCCGCGCCCAAAATCGCGACCTTGGTTCGTGGCGATCCCACGGGATGAATTATGGCGGCGGCGGGGGAGATTTAACCGCCAAGACGCCAAGGCGCCAAGGTTCAGAAAAAGCTGCTTGGATTGAATGAATGGAAATCCTGTCTTTAAAATCTCAGCACTGTCCTTGGCGACTTGGCGCCTTGGCGGTTATATCTTCTTCTTCTTCCGGCTAAAATTGCCCGGTGCTGCGTGAACTGTTGATCGAGAATCTGGCCTTGGTGAAGCGGGTGGAGATGCCGCTGGAGGCGGGCTTCACGGTTTTTTCAGGCGAGACCGGCGCGGGAAAGTCGCTGCTCATCAACGCGCTCGGCCAGCTTTCTGGCGGCAAGAGCGACGCGGCGCTGGTGCGCGCGGGCGCGGAAAAGGCCGTCGTTGAGGCGGTCTTCGACCGGCCGCTGCTGCTACCCGCCGATGATTTCCCCGCAGTCGGAAGCGAGCTGATTTTGCGCCGCGAAATTCCCGCGAACGGGCGGCAGAAATCAATGCTCAATGGCGCCCAGTTGCCGGCGGAAAAACTGCCCGCGCTCGCGGCCTATCTCTTTGAAATCCACGGCCAGCACGCCGGCCAGCGGCTGCTGCGCGAGGAGCATCACCTCGATCTCCTCGACCGTTACGGCGATTTGCAGCGCGAGGCGCAGACGCTGCGTCTGCATTCGCAGGAAGTCTGGCAGCTCAAGCAGGCTGCGGGCGAGGATGAGGCCGCGCGCAAGAAGCGGCAGGGTCAAATCAGCCTGGCGGAGTTTCATTGGCGCGAACTGGAAACCGCGCGGCTCGATCCCGCCGAATTGCCCGTGCTGGAAGCCGAGCACGAACTCTTGGCGCGCGCCGGCGCGATCAAGGCGCTGGCTGCGGAAGGCTACGGCGCACTCTACGAAAACGAAGAGGCCCTGCTGACCCGGCTGGCGAAGGTCGGCAAAGTAGCGGGGGAATTGCACAGCCTGGATGCGCGGGCGGGCGATCCCGCGCGGTTGCTCAGCGAAGCCGCGGTGCTTTTGAAGGAAGCAGCCTATGCATTTCGTGATTGCGGCGAAAAAATCGCCGGAGAGGAGGGACGGCTGGCGCAGCTGGAAAGCCGGCTGGCACAATATCACGATCTCGCGCGCAAGCATGGCGGCTCGCTGGCGGAGACGCTGGCGGCGAAAGACCGGCTGGCGCGGGAACTGGAAACCCTGAAGCACGCCGACGCGCTGCGGGAAAAGGCCGCTGAGCAGTTGCCCGGCCGGGTCGCCGCCTGGCAGAAATCAGCCGCGGCGCTGCACAAAAAACGGGAGAAAGCCGCGAAGCAGCTGGAGAACGAAATCACTGCCGAACTGCAGGAATTGGGCTTGGAGAAGCTGGTCTTCGCTGTGGATTTTCTGGTGTTGCACAATCCCGGCCCGCTCGCAGCCGGTAGCCACGCCGCCCGCTTTCTCATCGCCCCCAATGTAGGCGAACCGCCCCTGCCGCTCAATCGGGTCGCTTCCGGCGGCGAACTCAGCCGGTTGATGCTCGCGCTCTCTTTGGTTCTCGCGCCCGATCAGGGCATGACGCTACTCTTCGACGAAGCCGACGCCGGCATCGGCGGCTCGGTCTCCGAAGCGGTCGGCCGCCGTCTCAAACGGCTGGCGAAACATCACCAGGTTCTCTGCGTCACCCACCTCCCGCAAATCGCCGCGCACGCGCACCAGCATTACAAAGTCAGCAAGGCGGAGATTGGTGGACGGACACTCGCGACGGTGGAGACTCTGGATGCGCAGGGACGCGAAGATGAAATCGCGCGAATGTTGGCGGGGGACAAGATCAATCCCACCGCAAGGGCGCATGCGAGGGCATTGCTGAGGCAGGCGGCGGAGTAGGAAGCGGCGCATAAGCGCTCTCAGTCCCGACCGCCCGCGGATACAATCCGCATCAGGTCGTTGGGTCGTTCAACAAATTACAGCAAGCGGCGCACCAAGCGGACTTGTCACGCCGCTTGCATCGCTTGACGCTATCGTTTACGACCGATGCGCGCAAGAATTCATCAAGACCCGCAGGGTCTTCACCCCAATTGCGAGCATCAGCATTGACACAATTTATTGCCAGAAGAATTCAATCATCACGCGGAAGAACGAAACGGGGTGCGAACTCTTGCGTGATTCGTAAGCGTTAACGTGATGCGATGGCAGCAGCGCAGCGGCCCTGCTTTCGCTCGTTCATGTGAAACCTCCTACGGACTTTTTTTATTTGCCCTCGCAACCCGATTCTGGGAGGCGCGTTCGCGTTGCCCGACGGTGGTCACTGGTTCCCCTTCCAATGCTCCTCGATCATCCACATCGGCGCGCCCTTGAGCGAGCCTTGGATGAGCCGGATTGCGTGCTCATAGTCCTCGGAGCTGAACTTTGACCAGCGCACCGCGGACAATCCACGCCATTGACCAGCGTCCTTGCCGCCTAGCTCGGCAAGCGCCTTCAGGATGACGGCGTCAATGGGCGGGTGCAGGCTGCTAACCCGGGCATCTTCATGGTGCCCCCCGCAGACGAATCTGGACTTGAGATAGCAGTTGATGAGTTTTGCGGCGACGCCGTGCGTGAAATCCAATCCTTGAGCCCGAGCAGCCTTGATGACCGCCGCCCGCCACTTCCGATGTGTTGCGTCAGTGTCCGACGCCGAGGGTAATAGCTTGGGGTTGTAAAAATTATCTGTGAATCCGCAGGCTTCGAGAATGCTCCGACCCTGCTCCACTCGAAAGCGGCAGCCTTTGACTGACGCCGCCCTGCTGGCAGCCCAAGCGGCATAGAGATGTTGGTGACGACCGATGCCGTAGGGTTTTGCAGCTGCGGTGGAGAGTTGGGGTCGCTTCGTCATATCAGCCGCATCCCAGCGGCACGCGACATCGGAAAACTTGAATTAGCTCAGTCATCATAGCCCCTTGACCAACTTGAAACTGATCTGGTAGCGATAGAACTGAATCACCGGCGTGACGAGGAGCGCTCGGCGAAGTTTGGGGTCGTCGTCGAGGGCGATGATGACGCCCTTGACTGTCTGGTTCGCCTCAGCCAGTTCTTCCTGAACATAGCCCATGTAACGTAGGGTTTGCCCAACGACGACATCGCTCGCCCGCCCCTTCTTGAGTTCTACCACCAGCAGGGTCATCTTATCCTTGCTGATCGCGAGGATGTCAAGCGGCCCGGTGTCAGTCTGATATTGCTGCCCGATTCGTTCGCCGTCCTCTTCGTAGATGTCGTAGGACTTGCCGAGTTCCGTTTGCTCCCAAAGGCATATCCCCTTAGCTCAAGTTACTACGACCTGTTGTATGGAAGGACTCAGTGACCCGCCCACCAGTCTCCGATAGGTAACAGGCTCGATCGA
>JAYVQF010000230.1:0-1547 GCA_043777195.1 Thermoanaerobaculia bacterium | reverse complement strand
CCTCGTTGCCGTAAATTTTCGCCGGCAGCGGGGTGGTGTTGGAGATCTCGATGGTGATGTGCCCCTCCCACTCCGGCTCCAGCGGGGTGACATTGATGATGATGCCGCAGCGCGCGTAGGTGGATTTGCCCAGGCAGACGCACAGGACATCCTTCGGTATGCGGAAAAATTCGAAGGAGCGCGCCAGCACAAAAGAATGGGGCGGGATGACGCAGCAGTCGGTCTTGATGTCCACGAAGGATTTCGGGTCGAAGTTCTTGGGATCCACCACCGTCGAATAGACATCGGTGAAGACCTTGAATTCGTCGGTGATGCGGATGTCGTAGCCGTAGCTCGACAGTCCGTGCGACACCTTGCCCTGGGCGACCTGCCCCTCGACGAAGGGTTCGATCATGCCCTGTTCCTGCGCCATGCGGCGGATCCAGCGGTCAGCTTTGATGCTCATGAAGGGTTCCCTGGGAATGAGTTCTGAGGGGGAATTATCAGGGATTCGTCTGCGCACGCTTTCCGAGCGCCCAGGCGAACAGCAGGAGGGCGGGCAGCACGAAAAAAAGCAGCCAGTTGAGCCGCCAGGTGAGGCGGTTCAGCGTGGGATCTCCCGCGTGAATCACAGTGAACGCTTTATCACTCAGCATTTGCCAGAGCGCGGCGAAGGCGCAGAGCGCAAGCATCCCGAGCGCGGCGTTGCCAAGAAGCCCCGCGCGTCCGCCCAAGATGAACAGCAGCGGATAGAGCAACAGGGGAATGCCGAGAGGAAATGAAAAGCCGCGGCCGGACGCGGCGGCTGAAACGGGCGGCGTACCGGATTCGGGCGGCGGCGCGGCAGAGGGATCAGCCACGCGCCGCAATCTCCCGGACGCGCAGTCGCGCCGCACGCAGCCGGGTGGCGGCGGATTCGGCGCGCGCGGCAAAGTCTTTTTCCCGCATGGCTTTCGTCAGGGCTTGCGCGGCGGCTTCGCAGCTGTCGAGATCCTGACAGATCAGGGCGGCGTCGGCGCCCGCCAAGATTGAAGCGACCGCATTCTCAGGAATGGCACCAAAGGCCGCGAGCGCTTTCATATGCAGATCATCGGAAAGCGCCGCGCCGGCGAATTGCTGATCATCCCGCAGCGCGGCATAGGCCTCGGGATTGAGGCTGGCGGGGCGGGGATCGCAGTAGAGTTCCGGATAGACCGCGTGCGCCACCATCACGAACGGACAGCCCGCGCCGAGATCGCGGTAGGGCTGAAGATGCGCCGCCCGCGCGGCGCCGGCGCCGGAAATTTCCGGCAGCGCGAAATGGGAATCCACGCGCGAACCGCCCAGGCCGGGATAATGTTTGAGACAGCCCGCGACGCCTTCACCTTGCAGCCCCGCGAGAAATTCCCCGGCGCGCACACTCACCTTTTCAGGCTTCTCGCAAAACAGCCGGTTTTCCAGTCCGGTGCCGCTCGCCGCCGGCCCGAGATCCACGCAGGGGGCGTAATCCACCGCGATGCCGAAGCCGCGCAGCTCTGCGCCGATCGCCGCGCCCGCCGCGCGAATTTCCGCCAACCCGCCCGCCGCCA
>JAYVQF010000229.1:0-5934 GCA_043777195.1 Thermoanaerobaculia bacterium | reverse complement strand
GCCGACTGGCTATTCATCTCTGCGGCGGCCCTTTACGGCCGCGCGGCGCTGGGTCTGGTGCTCACAGGCATGGGCGATGACGGCATGGCGGGCGCGGCCGCGCTGCGCCATGCCGGCGCGGATGTGCTCGCCGAGGGGCGTGAAACGGCGGTGATCTTCGGCATGCCGCAGGAGGCGTTGAAGGTCGCCGGGGTGCAGAGCTGGCCGTTGCCGGAACTTTCGACCGCGGCAGCGGGCTGGGCCACGCGCGTCTCCGGGCGCAAGAGCGATTGAAAGCGCTTCCGCCGGGCAGCGATTCGGCTAATATTTCCACATGACCGAACGCGACGACGCACCGCACCGGTCCCAGGAATTCCTGACGCTCTTCAACAAGCAGAAGGATTTCATCGAGGATCTGCTCAAGGAAAACGAACGGCTGCGCCTGGCCGCCGCCCGGCCGGCCGAGTCGCCCGCCAGCGCCGACGCGAAATTGCGCGCGGAGATGGCGAGCCTGCTGGCGCGGGTCAAAGAGCTTGAAGCAGAAAAAAACGCCATCGGGACCCGCTTCCGCCAGGTGGAAGAGGAAAACAAAGATTTCGCACAGCGGTACCTGGAGATCGAGCAGCAAAACGACGGCCTCGCCAATCTTTATGTCGCGTCTTATCAGCTGCATTCAACCCTGGATTTCAAGGAAGTGATGGCGATCGTCATGGAGATCATCATTAATCTCATCGGCGCCGAAACCTTTGCGGTACTGCTGGTGGACGAAAAAACCAATGATCTGGGCGCCGTTGCCTGCGAAGGGCTGCCCGACGAAATGAAGATCGCCAAAATCCGCATCGGCGAAGGCATCATCGGCAACGCCGCGCGCACCGGAGAGGCCTATTTCATCAACCAATCCATCGAACGCCACCCGGCCGATTTTCATCATCCCCTCGCCTGCATCCCCCTCAAAATCAAGGAGCATGTCATCGGGGTCATCTGCATCCATAAGCTGCTCGAACAGAAGGATCACTTCTCCCCGGTGGATCACGAGCTCTTCACCCTGCTCGCCGGCCATGCCGCCACCGCGATTTTTTCCTCCCGTCTCTATCTCCAGTCCGAACGCAAACTCACCACCATTCAGGGATTCCTGGATCTGCTCACCGGCGCCGGGGGCGGCTCCTCCGCACCCGCGGCCACGTCCCCTGCCAAAACCTGACCGCACGAGGCCCTTATGGACGGATTCACATTCCTGGTCGTTGAAGACTCGCCCACCATGCGGCAGCTGATCGCCTTCGCGCTCAGGCGCTTCAAGGGCGCGCGCGTCATTGAGGCGGCGGACGGCGTGGATGCGCTCAAAAAATTACAGACGGAAAAAATCCAAATGATCCTGACCGACATCAACATGCCGATCATGGACGGGCTCAAGCTGGTCACGCTGATACGCCAAAATCCCTCATTGAAAGGCATGCCGATCGTCATCATCACCACGGAAGGCGCCGCGGAAGACCGCGAACGGGGCATGGCACTGGGCGCCAACGCCTACATTTCCAAGCCGATCCAGACCGCGCACCTCATCAAAACCATCACCGAGCTCATGGATCAATTGCCGCTAGCCGCGGGCTGATGCCGCTAGCCGCGGGCTGAATTTTTGGCGGAATTCATCTCCGCCCAGCAGATAAATCGGGGAATCAAAGGCGCACACGAAGGTCACGGGTTTGCACTCGTGAGTCATCTTCGTTGCGCAGATGCCTGCACTTTGCATATCACCGGCTCGTGGCGGGGCCGACGGGGCTCGAACCCGCGACCTTCGGCGTGACAGGCCGACGCTCTAACCAACTGAGCTACGACCCCGCAGAGCCGGTGAATGTCTTTGGTGCGACCGGCAGGCCGTTCGCGTAAGCGAACAGAATCTGACTTTCACACCCGGAAATCTTACTTGGTACGCCCGGCAGGCCGTTCGCGTGAGCGAACGGAATCAGGCTCTGTCCTTTGCAATCTAATTGGGGAAACTACCTTGGTGCGCCCGGCAGGAGTCGAACCTGCAACCCTCAGATCCGTAGTCTGATACTCTATCCAATTGAGCTACGGGCGCGATGAGGATTCGGCGCCCGGTGTGGCGCGGGGCGGAATATTAGCAGATTCGTTCTTGTGGATTTAGCAGATCCCATGACGCGTGATCAGGCCCGTCACTGCCTATAATCGCGCCATGTCCCACCCTCCGTATCTTGCCCATCCCTGGCACGGCATTCCCGCCGGTGAAAGCGCCCCGGACCTCATCAACGCCTACATTGAGATCGTGCCCGGCGACACGGTCAAATATGAAATCGACAAGGCGAGCGGCCATCTCAAAGTGGATCGTCCGCAAAAATTCTCCAGCCTGTGTCCGGCGCCTTATGGATTCATTCCCCGGACGTATTGCGGCGCCGGCATCGGCAAACTCGCCGCCGTAAAAACCTCTCGTCCCGTCTTGAAAGGGGACGGTGACCCGCTCGATATCTGCGTTCTCACTGAAAAAATCTTCACCCATGGTGCGTTTCTATTACGCGCCCGCCCCATCGGCGGCCTTTTGATGCTTGACCAAAATGAAGCTGACGACAAAATTCTCGCGGTGCTGGTGGATGACCCCGCGTTCGGCCATTTCCGCGACCTACAGGATTGCCCCGCCGCCTTGATTGACCGATTGCGCCACTATTTCCTCACTTACAAACTCGTACCGGACGCTGCGGGATTCCGGTCCGGCCCGGTCGAAATCCCGCAGATTTACGGCCGCGAGGCGGCGCATGAAGTCATCCGCAAGGCGATGGCGGACTATGACCAGGAGATTGCGGGCAACTGAAAGGCGGAATTCGCGGCGCGAAAGAAAGTCGCAAAAAATCTATACTTACCCCCGTGTTGCGCCGATTCGACCGCCTTCTCATCCTCCTCACCGTCTTGGGGTTGCTGGCTTTGGGCGTGCTTATTTTTCGCTACGCGCCGCAGGAAGAGTTGATGGGCGAGATCCAGCGAATTTTCTATGTGCATGCGTCGGCGGGGATGGCCAGTCTTTTGCTTTTTGGAATTTCAGGGATCATCGCCGGCATTTTCCTGTTTACCCGAAGCCCGAAGCTCGACCGCGCGGGACGGGCCTGCATTGAGTCGGGTTTTGTGTTCGCCTCGCTCGTGCTGGTGACCGGGCCAGTCTGGGCGAAGCAGGCCTGGGGCGCCTGGTGGACGGGCGAGCCGCGCCTGACCACTTTCCTGATTCTATGGCTGATCTATGCGGGTTATCTGGTTTTTCGCGCCGCCAGCCATTCCGCGCGCGAACCGCTGACCGGCGCGATCATCGCGCTGCTCGCCGGGGTTGATCTGCCTTTGATCTACCTCGCTCCCCATTGGTGGAATCGCAATCATCCCGACCCGGTGAAGATGGAATATCATCCCGAAATCCGTCATGTCTTTCTCGCCGGAATTACGGTGACGCTGCTTCTGGCGGCGGCAATTACCCGGCTGGCCTATCGCCGCATGGCGCTGGAGGAATTGTATGCGAAAGATATTTAATTATTCAGTCGTGATTTGCGCGGGGCTTTCTTCGTCATTGCTGCGCGCGCAGGATGCAGGCGCGGCGGACGCGGCGAACCGGCTGGATGCCTCCAACCGGCAGATGTTGTGGCTGGCTTTCTCATTGTATATGGCGGTACTCGGGATTTATCTGCTCTGGAGCGAATCCCGCCTGCGGCGGCTGGAAAAATCGGCGCGGCCGTAGGCAGGTTGCGCGAGCAAGCGGAAACCGTATGGCGAAGCCGTCAGCCCAATCCCCCCACAGCCCCGCATTAACAACCGCGATGCCCTTCCCCCTCCCCAGCGGAAAATTCACCGGCGGCACGATCGCCGTGCCGGGTTCGAAATCCATCACCCAGCGGGCGCTTCTCATCGCGGCGCTGGCTGAGGGGAATTCCACGCTGACCGGCGCGCTCGACTCGGATGACCGGCGTTATCTTGAGGCGACGCTCGCGGCGCTGGGCATTGCTATTCATTCAACGGCCACTGAGATCAGGGTCTGCGGCGGCGGCGGTCATTTCGGCCGGGTCAAGGAAGCGCTCTATGTCGGCAATGCCGGCACCGCGATGCGGTTTCTCACGCCGGCGCTATTGCTGGGGGAAGGCTCGTATGTCATCGACGGCAACGACCGCATGCGGCAAAGGCCGGTGGGCGATCTGCTGGATGCCCTGCGGGGAGTTGGCGCCGAAATCGAATGCCTGCGCACGGAGGGATTTCCGCCGCTGAAAATTCAGGCGTTGGGATTGCCGGGCGGAAAAATCCGGCTGAAGGGCGACAGCTCATCGCAATTTCTTTCCGGTTTGCTGCTGGCCGGACCGTATGCGGAAAAGCCGCTCGAGATCGCGATCGAAGGCGAATTGGTCTCGCGTCCCTATGTGAACATGACTGCGGCGGTGATGAAATCGTTCGGCGTGGAGTGCGGACGCGTCGGCGATGAATTGTTCGCTCCCGGCCGCGGCCCTTATCGCAGCAGAGATTACGGAATAGAACCCGACGCCTCTAGCGCCTCTTATTGGTTTGCCCTCGCCGCGCTGCATGGCGAAACGGCGGTCATTCCCGGGCTGTCATACAACGCCCTGCAAGGCGACATCGAATTCACGCGCGATCTGGCCCGCATGGGCGCGCGGGTGGAAGAAAATGCGGCCGGACTGGCGGTCACCGGAACCGGAACCCTGCGCGGCGGCTCGTTTGATTATGGCGACCGGCCCGATGTCGCGCCGACGCTCGCGGCGCTGGCGTTGTTCGCGGACGGCCCGACCCGCATCGAGAACATCGCCCACCTGCGCCTCAAGGAATCCGACCGGATCGCCGTCCTCGCCAGCGGCCTGCGCGCGCTGGGGGCGGGAGTCGAGGAAGCGGCCGGTGCGCTGACGATTCATCCGGAAAAGAATTACCATGCGACCGCGCTGGCGGTTCACGACGACCATCGCATGGCGATGGCATTTGCCGTGGCCGCGACGAAAATTCCCGGTGTCACGATCGACGACGCGCAGTGCGTCAAAAAATCCTATCCCGATTTTTTTGCGCACCTGGCGTCACGAATCCACTGATGCCGTTTCTGGCGCTTCTGGACAAATGGCTGGAATTCGGGCCCGGCGAAGATTCCGCCGCGCTGGAATTCATCCGCCGCGTCTTCAGCCATCGCGGCATTGACGCGTGGGCGCCCGATCCCGCGCTCCCCCCATTCGCGCTGATCGCCGAAGGCGAACCGCTCACCCTGCTGGCCGGCGCGCTGACCGGGATAGATGGGCCGCACGCCGCACGCACGCGCGCCATGGCGTCATTGATGGCGCTGGAGCGCCGTGTGCGGGCGGGAGAACGGGAACTAGGCGTCGTAATCGTGCCGGTGCCGGACGCTCTCGCCGCCCTTGCGCCGTTGCTGCCGTCTCTGCACCGTCTGTTATTGCCCGCAGGCTTTTCCAGCGCTTTCGGTCTATGCGCCGGGCGGGAGGTGCGCATGAGTGATTCCGCGTCGCGGTTGGCCACACTAGCGGAGCGGACAACCGAGATCGAGCAGCTACTGGGAGAACCCGTGCGAGGCGACTTGCCGGACGATATTTCCATATAAATTTCTGCTTAATTTCTGTGTACCTTGTGCCTAACGATTTGTTGTCTCACGCCCGAATACCACATCCGCCTTGGATTTTTGTTAAAGTCTTATTAATAACACATTTCCAGGCGGAAAAAATATCCATTATTTTCCGATTCTTTAATTTTCACGGGCGAACGGCTAGAATATGCGTCTTCCACCGGCTTGAGCGGGTGGGAGACTTCCCGGCCCTTAATTCCGCAGACAAGGAATCCCCCTCATGTGCATGCGCAAAAACGCCCTTATGGGTGCCTACAAATCGTTCCAACCCGGCGAGACTTCCCCCAAGTATTGCCGGTCGCGGAATTTCGCGATCCGCCATAGCAAATTGTCGCTGCTCCTGG
>JAYVQF010000228.1:0-5938 GCA_043777195.1 Thermoanaerobaculia bacterium | reverse complement strand
GCGCCGGCGTCTCCAGCGAAAGCGTGCCCGAATCCGAAAGCCGCGACTGCATGAACAAATTGACGCGTCTGCAGAATGCGGCGGCGGGCGGGGAGGCGGCCCCATGAGAGTGCTGATCGTTGACAACGAGGACGCCTTCACCCATACCCTCATCCATCTCATCCTCGGTGCGGGAATTGAGGCGCGCGATTTACAGGTCGTGGGCAACCGCGCGACCGATATTCCCGGGCTGCGGGCGCTGGCGCCGGAGGCGCTGGTCGTTGCCTCCGGTCCCGACTTCCCCCAGCAGTCGGGCATTACCCTGGCGGCGATCCGCGGTTTTTACCGGGAGATACCGGTCTTTGGCGTCAATCTGGGCCATCAGGCGGCGGGCGTGGCCTTTGGTGCACGGCTGATGCCGGCACCTCTGCCCATGCATGGACGGCCGGGGCCTGTCTTTCATGAAGATGATCCGTTATTCGCCGGTATCGACAGCCCCTTCTTTGCGGGCCGGTATCACACGCATGTCGTCGAGGCCGCCCAGCTGCCCTCCACCCTGAAAATCATTGCGCGTGACGGCGAGGGCCTGATCATGGCGCTGCGCCACCGCCGCTTTCCGCTGTACACCGTGCAGTTTCAGCCGGAATCTTTTCTCACCGGCTGCGGCGCGAAAGTGGTGGAAAATTTCTTCGCCCTGGCGCGCCAGCATGCCCGCCCCCGCAAGCGCGGCGCTCAGCGGCCGACGCGCCCTCGCAGCAAGCGCGCGCTCAGCCGCGCATAGTCTTCGCGCGCATCTCCGCGCAGCGCAGCGGTTTCTGCGGCGATCAGCTTTTTGTCTCTTCGAGCAGCCGGTCCAGTAAGACCGGTGCGTCCGTGCCGCCCGTAATTCGCGGCGGCGGCGGCGATGAGCGGGGCCAGTGCGCGGCGGGCGCGGAGGCGGCTTCCCAGCAGCGGTGATAGCAACGCTTCCGCCTCCAGCCACAGGGCAAAGGGAAGATTGGAGGCCAGCACCGCGGCGGCGTGATAAACCCGCCGGTCGCAATTCGCCGGCAGGCGGAAGAGTTCGCTGCCCAATGATTGGGCGATGCGCGTTGCCGCTTTCAGCGCTGCGCGTTCACCCTGAAACGACAGCGGCGCCCCCGGCAGCAGGGCCGCGCCGCCGCGCGCGCCGGCGATGGCGCAAAGCGGGTGCAGCGCGCCGACGGCGCCTGATTTTTTCAACGGCGCAAGATCCTGCACGGGCCGCGCCCCGCTGCAATGAAGAAATACCGCGCCGGAATTTTTCCCCCGGACGGCGAGGGATGCGGCGAGGGATTTTGCGGCCGCGACGATGCGCCCATCCGGAACGGCCAGCAAATATATCGCCGCAGTTGGCGGAACTTCCCGCGTGACGCGAATTCCCCGGCCGAAAATCCCGCGCCCGCGCAGCGCCGCCGGCCGCCGGCTCACCAGCGTCACCCGCGCGCCGCGCGCGGCGAGCGCGAGCGCAAAAGCCCCGCCCACCCGGCCGCCGCCGATGATGCAGAGTTGCAGGGGCTCGGGCGCGGAATTCGTCATGGCTCAGACTTTGTCATGGTCGCGGATGAGATTCACGATGGCGTTGAAATCCTCCGGCGGCGCGCATTCCAGCCGGAGGGTTTTCCCGGTGACCGGGTGCACAAATTCTATGGCCAGCGCGTGCAGCGCGAAGCGCTTGAGCTTGCGGATTGCCTCGTGCAGCGCGGGATTGACCCGCGCCGACAAGCCATGCCGCCCATAGACGGAATCGGCGACGATGGGATGGCCGAGATGTTTCAGGTGCACGCGGATCTGGTGGGTACGGCCGGTCTGCGGGAATGCCTTCACCAGCACGAAATGGGGAAAGCGTTCGACCGCCTCGAAGTTGGTAATCGCCTCGCGTCCCTCGTGCACCACCGCCATCTCGGTGCGCCGCATGGGGTGGCGGCCGATGGGCGCATTCACCGTCTTCTCCTGCCAGTGCACCGCGCCGCAGGCCAGCGCGAGATAGGTTTTCTTCACCGTGCGCGACTGGAACGACTGCACCATCTTGCGGTGCGCCTCGTCATTTTTTGCGACCAGCAGAATCCCCGAGGTCTCCTTGTCCAGCCGGTGCACGATACCGGGGCGCAGCGGCCCTTGATTGGTTGCCAGCTTGCCGCCCATGCCGAGGAGCGCATTGACCAGGGTGCCACGCCAGTTGCCCTCGCCGGGATGGGTGACCATGCCCGCCGGTTTGTTGACCGCGAGCAGGTGCTCGTCCTGCCAGAGAATCTCCAGCGGGATATCCTCCGCTTCCGCCGCCATCGGCACCGGGGGCGGATGGGTAACCACCAGGACTTCGCCGTTTTTCACCTGTTCGGCGGCCTTCAAGCGCGCCCCGCCGCGCGCGACCAATGACTGCTTCATCAGGTTGGCGAAATAGCTACGCGAATGGCCGCTGATCGCCGCGGCGAGATATTTGTCGGCGCGCTCCGGCTTGCTCAGGCCGGTCACGGTGTGTTGTTCAATGCGGGCGCCCTGCACGGTGAAAAGTTTACGGGGTGCGGGTGTGGTCCCAGAAAAATGTCACGATCGCGCTGAATACTCAATAATTCCGCGATGGAGTCCGCCGCCGACCTTCGCACGCGCTTCCGCCTGCCGCCCGGCATTTACCTTCTCAATCATTCGGCGGGGGCGCTGCCCGTGGCGGCGCAGGCGAAACAGGAACAATATTTTTCCTCCTGGGCAACCCTCGGTGGCGATGCGTGGAATGACTGGCTGGCTCAGGTGGATGAATTCCGCGCGGCGCTGGCGCAATTGCTGGGCGGCAAGCCGGAGGAATTCTGTCCGCAGGCGGGGGTGACCGGCGGCATTGTCAAGCTGCTGCACGGCGTCAAGCCGCGCCCCGGCCGCGGAAAAATTCTCTGCTCCGCGCTCGATTTTCCCTCGGTGGGCTTCGCCCTTCAGCAGCTCGAACGGCGCGGCTGGCAGCTGGTGGTGATGGAACCGGACGCGCGGGGATTTTTTTCGCTGGAACAGTGGCAGCGAAGGTTGACGGAAGAAATTGACTGGGCGCTCATCACCCATTCGCTCTATGGAAATTCCTGGCTCAATCCGGTCGCGGAGATCACCGCGTTCGCCCGCAAGCAAGGCGTGCGCACCCTTGTGGACATCGCACAATCAACCGGTGTAGTACCCATCTCATTGCCCCAGTGGAACCCCGACGCCGTCGCGGGTTCCTGCGTGAAATGGCTGTGCGGCGGCCCCGGCGCGGGATTTCTCTGGGTGAATCCGGCGATCGTGAGCACAGTTCAGCCGGAAGATGTCGGCTGGTTCTCCCATGAAAATCCCTTTGAATTCGACCTCAAGAATTTCCGCTATGCTCCCGACGCCCGTCGATTCTGGGGGGGAACGCCATCGATTCTTTCCCATGCCGTCGCCACTGCCGGCATTGAAACGCTGACCGGGATCGGCGTCGAAAAAATCCGCCTCCACAACCAGCGACTGGTTCAGCGGCTTCTCGACGCCGCGCATGCACACGGATTACCCGTCGCGACCCCGATGAATCCGCAACAGCGCGGCGGCACGGCCATCATCGCCTTCCCCGATCCCTCCGCCACCGTCGCGCGGCTCCAATCGGAAAAGATCCGCTGCGATTTCCGGCCGGGGTTCGGGGTTCGCTTTTCGCCGCATATATACAATACGGAAGAG
This sequence comes from Thermoanaerobaculia bacterium, assembly GCA_043777195.1. GTDB lineage: Bacteria > Acidobacteriota > UBA4820 > JAYVQF01 > JAYVQF01 > JAYVQF01. The sequence goes on along the minus strand of JAYVQF010000228.1, from coordinate 2,269 downwards.
GAGATTGATGCAGTCATTTCAGTGATGTCCAATTGAGTGGGACTACTCAAAGAACCGGGGACACGCAAACGCGAACGCTCAACGAGAAGAACGCCGTTAGCGAGAGCGAACGGAATCTTTTTTCCGTTGATCCGCCCCCGATTTTCTTGGACACGATATGAGACAGAATGTCCAAGGAGTCAGACATGACGCGTCACCGCGCCAATTTCCCAAGCATCAGCGCGATACGCACCGCGTAATTCCGGGCGGCGACGCATCGGGAAGGCTAGGCGATCCGCCGGAGGCGGAGGATATCGAAGATGGCGGCGCATTCGTAAGTGCTGCCTTGGGCGATGACGAAGTGGCGGCGTCGATCGGGGGTGGTTCGGCGACCTGCGCCTTCAGCGATATTGAGGATGATGCTGATGGATGCTCTTTCGAGTTGATCGCGAAGGGTGGGTGAACCACGCTGTGGAAGCAGGGTCATGACTCCGAGATGAAATTTCAAGGCGAGTTGGTAAACATCGAGTGATTCGTGTGACAGCATCGCGGTGGTGGGTTTGTTTTCGTATTGATTCATTGAATTTCCTCCGGAGGGCTTTTTTTATTTGTCCCTCTCGCAAAGCACGAGGGCAAATAAAAAAAGTCCGGAGGAGGTTGCACATGAACGAGCGAAAGCATGCCCGCTGCGCTGCTGCCATCGCATCACGTTTACGCTTACGAATCACGCAAGAGTTTGCACCCCGCTTCGTTCTTCAGCGTGATGCGTAAACGATAGCGTCAAGCGAAGCAAGCGAAGTGCCAAGTCCGCTTGGCGCGCCGCTTGCTGTAATTTGTTGAACGACCCCACGAACCGATGCGGATTGTATCCGCGGACGGTCGGGTCTTAGACCCGCCCCTACGACCGTTCTCCCACATCTCCCCTGAAGGGAAGCTGGCCGAAAGCCGGATGAGAGGATTGCGTACCCAGATGGTGTCGCGATCATTCCAGGCGCCTTCCGCTGAACCGCGGTAAAATGACCGTGGAGCCGCAAGATGCAAACCCAAACTTTCACCGCTGTCATCCACCGCGAAGGGAAATTCTACGTAGCCGAGTGCCCGGAGATCGGCACCGTCAGCCAGGGCAAATCAGTCGAGGATGCGGTCGCCAACTTGAAGGAGGCGACCGAACTCTACATGGAGGAATTCGCCGGGCCGAAGATCGGGCGTGCGATGCTCACCACTTTCGAAGCGAGATATGCCTAAACTTCCCCGGCTTTCGGGCGCCCAACTCGTTCGCGCCTTGAAAAGGCTGGGCTTTGCGACGATCCGCCAACGCGGCAGCCACCTGCTGTTGAAGAAGTCCACCGAAGAGGGCGAAATCGGGTGCGTTGTTCCGATGCACCGGGAGCTGGCAACGGGAACGCTGCATGGCATCCTCCATCAGGCCAAAGTCACGCCGGAAGAATTGAGGGAGATGCTTTAACCATGACGCGCAGCCCCTCCGTCATTGCGAGGGCTCAGCAGGTGTCATCTCTCGCAAACTCTGTTTTGATTCCCGTCAGAAATTCAAGCAACCCTGTAGCTGGCAAAATGGCGGCATGAGCCGACACGGCTCATCTGAGGTCACCATGAAAAGTTATCGACGGATCATGCTGGGAAAGAAGAGCATTTACGCCCGGGAGTGCTTTGACGGGAATTACATTGGCGCGGATTTTCTTGGCAAAGAAAACCTCGCAGGGCGGCTGCCCGAGGAGTGGCCGGAGTTCAACCAGGTCTTCATCCCGCGCTGGTTGGAACTCCATCCTGGAAAATCCAAGATTGCAGCCGGACTTGCCTGCGGCATGCTTTGGACGCTCTGCAAGGGAACCTTGATCAGAGATGTGGCGCTCTGCCCAGATGGCGCGGGTCGATACCATGTTGGCGAGGTCACGGGCGATTACTCCTACAAGCCGGAGGCGTCACTCCCGCATCAACGGTCGGTGCGGTGGTTGGGAACCATGATCGAACGGTCGGAAATGAGCGAGGCGCTACGCAATTCTTGCGGCTCGACGGGAACGGTCAGCGACATCACCAAACATGCCGAGGAGATCGATCGCCTGATCAGCGGTAAAGCGCCACCGACTCTTGTCTCAACCGATGCCACAGTGGAAGACCCGGCTCTCTTTGCGATGGAAAAGCATATGGAGAGCTTCCTCGTCGAGAATTGGGAGCAAAGGCATATCCCCTTGACTCAAGTTGCCACTATCGGTAGTATTTTGGCGTGCTTGATGGCGAATATCCGCGCACTCTGTCAGAGTTTGACCGCTGG
>JAYVQF010000227.1:0-1557 GCA_043777195.1 Thermoanaerobaculia bacterium | reverse complement strand
TGACGATTTCATTCGCCAGCGCCTCCACCGTCTTCACCACATGCGGCCCCGCGCCGGGCAGCCCGAGATCGGCGTAATGAATGCCGAGTTTCGCCATGAAATGCACGCACTGCAATTTCTCGTCAAGCGAGGGATCTTTCACGCTCGGCGATTGCAACCCGTCGCGCAAGGTTTCATCATCCAGCTGCGCAGTCTTGGCGATGACCGGCGGCAAGTCAAAGACATTCCAGTCGTGGATCAGATTGGCGGGCAAGGGTTCGGTCGTCATGAAAAAATCTCCACCCGAATTATATGGCCCGTCCGCGTCACCCTCACCGTCACCGTGTCCCCTGCTTGTTATCCACCCTGCGATTGAGGGGTGTAGTACAGCGTCCCGCCTTTGTGCCGTTCGATCTTCTTCACCAGGTCATCCATGTCTTCGGGTCGTTTTACGAAATCGATGTCTTGGGTGTTGATGATGATGAGCGGGCTGCCTTTCCAGTGGTGGAAATGGCGGGTGTAGGAATCGGCGACGGCGGCGAGATAATTTTCCGCCAACTTGCGCTCGTAGCCCCGGGCGCGACCGCGGATGCGGCGCATCAGAACCTCTACCGGTGCGGTGAGATAAATAACCAAATCCGGTTTGGGCAGCCTTTCGCCGAGCAGCGCATAGAGTTTGTCGTAAATGAACTGTTCGTCTTCATTGAGATTCAAGAGCGCGAAAAGGCGGTCTTTCTCAAAGAGAAAATCGGCGAGGGTGCCCTGTTCGTAGAGGCCCGGCTGGCGCGCGCCGGAGAGGAGGGCGTGGCGGCTGAGCAGGAAAAAAAGCTGCGCCTTGAGTGCGGCGCCGGGGCCGCCCTCATAGAAATCGCCCACGAAGGGGTTGTCATCGCCATCCATCAGCATGCGGAAATGGAGACGCTCGGCCAGCATCTCCACGAAGCTGGTCTTGCCGACCCCGATGGGGCCTTCCACGGCGATGTAGCGGAATTGCATGGGGGTACCGGGGAATCTTAAGGGGTCGTAAAGAAATTAAATGAACAAAGATGACTGCCGAGTCGCCCGAATGGCAAGGCGCGAGAAGCGCGCATGCCCGAAGGCATGTAAGCGACGAGCAACGAAGCCAGTCGGGATGAATCCGCGGTCAGACTGTTCATTTAATTTCTTTACGACCCCTTAGCGGGTCATCGCATCATAAACGACGCGTCCGCGCACCATCGTCAGCACTGCGCGGCCGGTGAATTTGTGGCCAGCGAAGGGCGTGTTGCGCGATTTTGAATGACCGGTTGCGGGATCGTAGGTCCACGCGTGCGCCGGGTCGATGAGGGTGAGATCGGCGGCACCGTTCACCGCGATCTGTCCCCACGCAGGCCGGCCCACCACCCGCGCCGGGCCGGAAGAAAAGAGTTCCACCAGGCGCGGCCAGCCGATCAGGCCGGGGCGCACGAGAAATTCAATGGCCAGCGCCACAGCGGTTTCGAGTCCGATGATGCCGTCGGGACAGGAGGCGAATTCGAGGGATTTTTCCGCGGGTGCATGCGGCGCGTGATCGGTGGCGATGGCGTCCACGGTGCCGTC
>JAYVQF010000226.1:0-5961 GCA_043777195.1 Thermoanaerobaculia bacterium | reverse complement strand
GGGTGCCTTTCACCGTCGGGTTCTGGCGCTCCACCCCGTGGGGCATGTTCTGGGTCTCCAGCGAACCCTGGGGCTGGGCGCCCTACCGCTACGGCAGTTGGCGATTCGAACCGCGCTGGGGCTGGTTCTGGGTTCCGGGCCCGCGTTTCGGCGGCGCCTGGGTGGTCTTCTACGGTGAAGGCGACACTTGGGGTTGGTGCCCGGCGTTTTACGATTCGGGCGACTGGTATCCCTCCTACACCACTTACATCCAAATCAATGTAATCAACATTTATAACTATCACCCGCCCATTCAGATCATCACCCGGCCGCCGGTGCGCCGGCCCATCTTGGGTCGCCCGCCTATGCCGGCTCCCCCTGCGGGAGACGGTTATTCCCGTCATCTGCCTATGCTGCCGCGCACGGATCGGAACAACGGGGGGGGCGGAATGCATATGCCGCCGGTTCGGCCCGCATCGGAAGTCTGGCGTCCACGACCGGTACTGGGCGGTGATCGCAAACCCCGCAACGATGAACCCGACGGCCGCCCCGAGCCTCCCCCGGCGCGGCCGGGCTCGCACGGCATTCCAAGGCCCCTGCCCCCCCAACCTGACGGCGCGCCGACCCCCCGGTCGCCACGCGGTGGGGACGACCGCCGCCGCCAGCCCCCCGTGCGCCCGGGGGATCCCCATGGCGGTCATGAGCCCGCGGAAGACGAGCCGCCCACTGCAACAGAGCCCCGGCGCCATCCCGCCCCCCGCGAAACGCCGCCTGAGATTGTCCCTCCTCAGGCGCCCGAGCGGCAGGTGCCCGAAGCGTCACCCCGTGAACCCGCCCCGGCGCCTACCCTCCCCAGCCGCCGTCTGCCGCGGCCGGCGCATTAATCGCTTGCTGGCGCGAACATTCGCTGAGCCGCGTACGATCATCTCGGAGCCCCGTGACGCATCACCGTCCGGCAAAATAGCCGGGTGATTACGAAACCCCAAGGCACGCTGCGTCCGATGCTGCAGACGACGCAGCAAGACCCCGCCGCGATGCTGGAGGCCGCCGCCAGACTTCTCCAGCGTGCGACGGTGCGGCCCGGAGTGCTGTGTGTGGTCGCCACCCCCATCGGCAATCTCGCCGACATCACGCTGCGCGCGCTCGCCACGCTGAACCAATGCGACCGTATTCTGTGCGAGGACACCCGGGTCACCGCGAAGCTGCTCAATCATTTCGCCATACATAAGCCCCTGGTCTCGTGTTACCGTGAACGGGAAGCCGCCAGACTGCCGGAAGTCCTCTCCTGGCTGGCGGCCGGAGAAGCCCTCGCGCTGGTGAGCGACGCCGGCACCCCCGCAATTCGTGATCCCGGCGCGGCGGTGATCGATGCGGCGCTGGCCGCGGGTTTTACCGTGGAAGCGGCGCCCGGACCCAGCGCCTTGACTACGGCGATCTCGCTGGCGGGAGAGATCGGCGAACCCTTCGAATTCGCAGGTTATTCACCGCGTCGTCCCGCCGACCTGGCGGACCGGCTGCGGACGATGCACCCGGAAAGTCCGGCGCTGATTGTGTATGAAGCGCCGCACCGCTTGTATGCGACGATTTCATCGCTGACGGGGGAGTTTCCTGCACGGCGGCTCGTCCTCCTTCGCGAACTGACCAAGCTGCATGGCCAGCGCTGGGCGGGAACCCTCGCGGAATTTTCCCCGGAAAAAGTTCCGGCGCGCGGAGAACTGGTGCTCATCTTTCCGCCTCCGGCCGAGGTTGCGCGGGAAATCTGGGATGATGAACGATTGCGCCGTGAAGCGGAACCCCTGCGCGCGGCCGGCTACAAACCCCGCCCGCTCGCGGCCGAACTCGCCCGCCGCAGTGGCCGTATCGCCAGTGAAATTTATGCGCTACTGATGCCCGCCCGCTGAGAATTTAACCGAAGCGTAACTTAGCACACCCGTGCGCCCATTTAATCTTGCAGCCGGAACGGCTCCAAACACGGCTTGAAGCCGTTTCGAAATATACATCAGGAGTGTTTGTCATGAGTAAAAACCTGTCCCTCTTTCTCTTTGCGATCGTTGCCGCCGCGCCGGGATTGCGCGCCGATGATGCCGCTGTGCCGCCTGTGCCACCCGCCGCGCCGGTACGCGCGTGGAGCGATATCGCCGCCCTGTCCTTTGTGGCCACCGGCGGCAATTCACAGTCGAGCACCCTGGGAGTCGCCAACATCCTCGCCTGGAAATGGGAACGCTCGTCGCTCGTCTTCAGCCTAGGCGCGATACGCGCCAGCAGCACCGCAACCTCCCGCTATGCCACCGTGGATCCCAATCCGCCCGGCTATGTGGTGGTTGAGAACAAGGCCACAACGCTTTCTGCGGAGAGTTATTTTTTCATCGGCCGCTATGACCATAAGATCACCGATCGCCTTTTTTGGTTCTCAAGCGGCGGCTGGGAACGCAACCGGCCGGCCGGCATTAACAATCGCTACTTCCTGAATGTCGGCCTTGGCAATATTTGGCTGGATCAGGAGCGGACGAAATTCAGAACCGACTATGCGCTGGGTTACACCTACGAAGACCCGGTCTTTCTTTCACCCGGCTATGTGCGCGGCTTCGCGACGCTAAGGCTGGGCGCGAATTTTCTGCAAAAGATCGGCGCCTCGTCGGCCTACACCTCCGATCTGGCCGCCACCGACAACCTGCGCCACACCGCCGACTGGCTCGGGGTCTGGAAGAACGCGCTGACCACCAACCTCAATCAGCGGCTGGCGCTCAAAGCCGGACTGGATTTGCTTTACGACAATCAACCCGCCTATCTTTCGCTTGATCTGCGCAACCCCGCAGGCAATGTCGTGGGCAGTGTGCCGTTTCAACTGAAGAAACTGGATACGGTCTTCACGACCTCGCTGGTCGTTACTTTCTGAGACACAGGCAATCCAATCATCGCGCGCCGGGCCATGCAAACGGCCCGGCGTTTTTTTTTGCCGCGCCTTACAATCCTCCCATGACCCTCACCAAACCCATTTTTCCCGCCGTGCCTCCGGTCGCCGTCGGCCCCTACCGTGTAGGCGATGGCCAGCCGCCGCTCTTCATCTGCGGCCCCTGCGTCATTGAATCGGAAAGCCATGCGTTGAAGATGGCGACGGAATTAAAAAAGCGCGCGGAGAAATTAAAACTCAACCTCATCTTCAAGGCGAGCTACGACAAGGCCAATCGTTCTGCGGGGGATTCCTTCCGCGGCCCGGGCCTCGACGAAGGACTGCGCATTCTCGCCAAAGTGAAAGCGGAAACCGGACTGCCCGTCCTCACCGACATCCACGAAACCGCGCATTGTGAACCCGCCGGTCATGTCATTGACCTCCTGCAAATCCCCGCCTTCCTCTGCCGGCAGACCGATTTACTCCTCGCTGCGGCGAAGACCGGCAAGCCGGTCAATGTCAAGAAGGGGCAATTCCTCGCGCCCAATGACTGCGCCAACATCAAGAATAAAATTGAATCGGTGCCGGGCGGCAAACTTCTCCTCACCGAACGGGGCGCGTCGTTCGGCTACAACAACCTCGTGGTGGATTTCCGCTCTTTTCAGATCATGCGCGGGCTCGGTGTGCCTGTGATCTTCGATGTCACCCACTCGGTGCAGATTCCCGGTGGCCTGGGGACCGCCTCGGCGGGCAAACGGGAATTCATTCCCCTCCTGGCGCGCGCCGGCGCGGCGGCGGGCGTGGATGGATTTTTCTTCGAGGTGCACGATAACCCCGAAGCGGCGAAATCGGACGGGCCCAATGCCCTGCCGCTCGATTGGTTTGAGGAAATGATGGAAAAGATTCTGGCCATTCGCGCAGCGGCGGGGCCGATGAGCTTTTGATCTCATGCCTGAAGCTTAGGGGGCAGGATTTGAACCTAGGGCTGGTCGCACCCCCCAACTTTTGCTGAAGGCAAAAGTTAAAGGTCGTTTTACCGCTCGGCAAACTGAGTGGATTTGAGATGTAAGGTTGGTTGCGGGGGCAGGATTTGAACCTACGACCTTCGGGTTATGAGCCCGACGAGCTACCGGGCTGCTCCACCCCGCGAACGGGTGATTGACGGGGGAAGTACCACCCTGCGTCAGGGGGCGGAGTTTAGCAGATGTGGAGCTGAATTGCCTTATCCCTTATAATTCACCGGCTACTCGCATGACCGCAAAAAAAGCGGCCCGTGGCACGGGCAAAACCAGCAAGGCGTCAAGCTCAAAAGTGACGCGTCAGAAACCGGTGGCGGCAAAAAAGCCGGCCGCCAAGAAATCTGCGCCCAAAATTGCCGCCAAAGCGTCCATTGCACGCAAAGCCCCGGCCGTGAAGAAGCCGGCGGGCAAGAAGCCAAAAGCGGCTAAAAAATCCGCGCCCGGTCAAGCGGGTCATATCGGAGTTCCGCCAGCTTTTCGCGGCAAAACGCAGCTGCGTCCACCGCAGGATGACCGGCCCATTCCGCCACCCACTATCGTGCCGCCCAAGCCGATTCTCAAAGAGCCGCCGCCCGCATACGGCTACGATCGCGTCGCTGCGCTCAAGGCGATGGCCGAATTGGTGCGCGCCTTTGAACGCCACGACTGGCGCGTCGCCTTCAAACTCAGCGGCGCGCTACCGCGCGTCTATCCTGATTTCATCGAGGGCGTGCACAAGGCGCAGCATATCGGCGCCATCTGCGGTCGCATGCTGGGCCGCCCCGAGCAGCCGAAAACCGCCGAAGATTTTGAGCTGCTCGCCACCGAGCACCTTAATCGCGGCGACGGCCCCGGCGCGCTCAAGCAAACCGAGGCGGGGCTGCGCAAGCACGGCAAACATGGCGGACTGTGGTATCTCCACGCCTGCGCCCGCGTGCAGTGCAACGAGCCGGCCGAAGCCATCACCGCGCTGGCCAAAGCGATTGTTTTAGATCCGCACAACCGGATTTATGCAATCAACGGCAAGGATTTCGCGCCCCTGCGTATCAATCCCGATTTTCTGGCGCTGATCCGGCACTAGAAGCTTGTTGCGGCAGCCCGCGCTAGCGGGCGGCCCCGCGCCTATAATTTCTCCCATGGCGCCACCGGATGACAACGAAACGCTGTTCGAGATCGATGAGCCCGCTGCGGTGGACGCATCCGGCGATTCCGCGAGCGGCCTGCCCCACCTCAGCAGCGGGGTGGCGCCCTCGCCGCAACCGTTGCAGGATGAGATTTTTTCCGCGGGTGAGGAAGTGCCGGAATCCGGGTACCCCGCAAAACCGCTGTCCCTGATGGGGCTCATTTCCATCGGCGGTGGTTTGGCGTTGCTAGCCGCGATGGTCTTCGACACCTTGAAATTGCGCGAAGCCCGCGTCACCGTGGAGGCCGCGCGCGCAGACATCACCGCCGCCCGAGCGCAGCTCCAGGTTCGCGAGGGCGAGCTGGCCGCCGTGCGCATCGCGGCCGGCTCCGCGCAATCCGCCGCCACGCGCGACGCCTGTGACCGGCTGGTGAATTACATCGATGCGCCCGGCCTGCGCGTTCTGACATTACATGGCGAAGGGAAGGGCAAGGGCGCCAGCGCCAACTTCTATTTGCCCGCCGGCAGCGGCGAAGGCTGCCTGGTGCTGATCGGCGCGATACCCGAAGGCCCGCTCGCGCTGTGGCAACTCTCCGGTGCCACACCCCGCCGCCTGGCCGCCATTCCCGCCGGGCCATCGCCGCGACACGCCGCCACCCTCATGACGGGCGGCCAGGCGGGCGGCAAGGGAAGATTGGTCGTCACCTTGGAGCGCGATGCCGCCGCCGCAATTCCCAGCGGCGACGCGATTCTGATCGGAATGATGGAATAAACGGACGGCGATTAAGAGCTTGTCCGTAAATACCCCGCCGCCGCGAACCAGGGGCTTGGGGCGCAGATGCGAGGCGCGACGAACGCGCGATGCCGGAGGTTCATCGCAAGTGAGGAGCAACGAAGCAGATGCGCCCCAACCCCCTGGTTCCCTCCGGGTTGGGGCGGCTGCGGCCCATCTTCTTCGCGAAAGCTTCTCA
>JAYVQF010000225.1:0-6001 GCA_043777195.1 Thermoanaerobaculia bacterium | reverse complement strand
CGCCGACTTCGCCGTCGTTGAATTGCGTTGCCGTCACCCACTGCAACGCGGCATACACTACGAAATTGTATGTGTTCACATCGGTGAGCGGCACCGTGTCCGTGGCAGTCACCTGCAGGGCACCATAGGTGCCGGCGGTGGTTGCGGTTCCGCTCAATATTTGCGTCCCCGTTGCGAACGACAGACCGGGCGGCAAGCCGCTTGCGCTCCAGGTGAGAGTCCCGGTACCCACTGGCGAGACGAATTGCTGGGACATCGGGTAGTTGACTTCGGCTCCCTTGAGCGAACCCTCCGGCTGAACGGCGGGACCCGGCACGCTCCAGAAATAAAACTGCAACGCCCGGGTGGCATCCAACCCGGCCATGGGCACCGGCCCGGCAGGTGAGGGGTATCCGATGTAGCCATTGACGCCGGTTGCGACGCCATAGGAAAATCGCTCGCCGGGAGGCGTCTGTTGCAGGGTGGCGGGACCGTTGACGAAAACCGTCGCGAGCATCGTGCGGGGGGAATTGAAATTCACATTGATCGGCCCGGTGGTGTAAACCTGCTCTACGCCGTTCACCACGGTGAGCGGGAACGGACCGCCGACCCGGGTCCAGCTATTGGGCGCCCCGGTCAAGCTGTAGAGCGCGATTTCAGCGGTTGTCGCGGTGGTGGTCATGCGCACCCGGACTTCTTTGAAGGAGGTCGCACGGGTGAGATCAACTTGCATGCCGATGCCACTGTTGGCCCCGAGATTGAAAGGGGAGGAAGGTGAAGTGACCGTGCCCAACTCGTCATACCGCTTTGGGCCGGACTGGCCGGGATTGAGCGCGAGCAAATTGGTCGTGCCGGTCTGAACCACCCAGTCCGAAAGACTCGCCGTGGGAATGTCGCTCTTGCGAAAAGCTCGATTCACCCCGCCGGCCATGGTCAAATCGCTGCCGAAATTAAATGAGATGGAATCCCATGCATTATTAAACAGGCCGGTCGGATCGAGCAGGCGGACGGTGCCCTTGGTCGCCCAGCCGGCCGTGCAGCCACCGAACTTCTGGGTCACGAATCCGCCCGCCGCGATGGTTGCAGCCCCGCCGAAGGTAAACGATCCGCAAGTCGCGTCCACCGCATCGCCGCCGCGAATCTGCATTGCAGCGATGTTGACGGCGAAATTATTGGGGTTGTAGATTTCAATGTCACCGGTGGAGCGGTCGAATTCATTGACCAAGAGCGGCGCGTAGAGTCGCGTGCCGGTCTGCTTGGTATTGATCTGGCCCAGCGTCGGGCCGTCGGGGGGTTGCGGCTGGTACCAGTCCGATGCCGAGCGGGTGTTGGGGTCCAATTGGCGTGCGATGCCATAAGTCGCAGTCGGCCAGCCGATAAAGGTACCGGAGGTCCAGGGCAAATCGGCGGGTTTCAAAGCCGGGGCGAAGGTGCTACCGAATTGGATGTAATCGATGCCCGTGCCGGATCCGGTAATCTTCAGCAGCACCTCGCCCGCGCCGTTGTTGAAGGGCTGGGTGCTGCCGTAAAAAAGATCTGTCGTGGTGGGGGAGCCCGCAGCGTAATGGATCGTCACCAGTGAATGGCGCGGTAGAATGTAGCCCGCCGGAAAATTGAAGTCGATGGGAATACCATTGGCGCTGGTCTTGAACCGCAACTGCCAGCCGTTCATCGGCTGATCCAGCCCGTAGTTGTAAAGCTCGATGGCATGGTCCGCCTGATTCGCCGGTGCCAGTTCATTGATCACGATATGCCGCACGCCGGGTTCCTGCGCGCGCAATCCGGGCCCTGAGAGACCCAGGAAAAAAACGGGCAAAGCGGCGGCCAGTTTGATGAACGACGGAAGGGCGAAACGGAGGGCGAAACGGAAGGCGAAACGGTGCGACATGACAATCCCCTGACCCTTCAGACAATGGAAGGATCGGAGATGATTCTATATCCACATTCCCGCTTGTGCAAGCGGCGTGCCTCTACAAAAAGCGTGATCCCAATCACATCCAGCAGAGGCTCGGTTCATCGCCTGAGGCCCCCGGTTCATCATTCCCGGCGCGCCGTACGGCTAATTGACTTCATGCCGGTCAGTTTTTTTACCCGGATTTTTCAGCCCGGAGTTTTTAACCCGTGTTTTTAACCCGCATAACCCGGCGTGGAAAAATAATTAAGCAACCGTCCGACCAACGACTTGAGCTCTCCGCGATTGGCGATGATATCCAGCATGCCTTTTTCGATGAGGAATTCCGAACGCTGGAAGCCGTCGGGCAGGGTCTGGCGAATGGTTTGCTGAATGACGCGCGGGCCGGCGAAGCCGATGAGGGCTTTGGGCTCCGCAATGTTGAGATCGCCCAGCATGGCGTAGGAAGCGGTGACTCCGCCGGTCGTCGGGTCAGTGAGCAGCGCGAGATAGGGAATTCCGGCCTCGTGCATTTTTCCCAGCGCCGAGGAGATTTTCGCCATCTGCATCAGCGAGACCGCGCCCTCGTGCATGCGCGCGCCGCCCGAGGCGCAGATGACCAGCAGCGGGATTTTTTCCTGGAGCGCCAGTTCGGCGCCGCGGGTGATTTTTTCCCCGACCACCGAACCCATGGAGCCGCCCATGAAGGCGAAATCCATGCAGCAGACAATCAGCGCCTTGCCCTCGACCGTGCCGCGCGCCGTGATGAGCGCATCCTTGCGCCCGGTCTTGGCTTGCGAAGCTTTGATGCGGTCTTTGTAAGAACGGGCGTCCTTGAAATTCAGTGGATCAAGCGGTCCGACCCCGGCGTCCAATTCCTGGTACTGGCCGCCGTCAAATAAAGCTTCCAGCCGCAGGGCGGCGGCCTGGGGGAAATGGTAATTACACTTGGGGCAGACATCCGCGTTATCGCTGACCACCTTCGCGAACATCATCTCCTTGCAGGCGTCGCAGCGCACCCATAAGCCCTCGGGGACACGGGAGGCCGTGCCGGGGGTCGCTTCGATCGGTTTTTGCTCGCGTTTGAACCAGGACATGGTGTAAGTATAGGCGGCCGGTGAGCACTCGCAAGACCTTGACTTTCGTTCGATCTTCGGTATCAATTCACAGACAGAATCGGATTATTTACCGCCAAGGTCGCCAAGACGCCAAGGTCAGAATATTTCTGAACCGGCCAACTTGTTTTTATCTTGGCGCCTTGGCGTCTTGGCGGTTAAATCTCCTCGAGGATCTTGGTTTTTTTGGCGTCGAACTCCGCCTGGGAGATGAGTCCCTGGTCGAGCAGCCCTTTGATTTTTTTGAGGCGCTCTTCGATGCTGGCGATGCTGGGTAGGGTCGCCGCGGGAACGGTGCTCGCGGGCGCCGCCGCCGGCTGTTGCTGCGACTGCTGCATCGCCTGCTGCATCATCTGCGGCATCATCATGCCCAGACCGGCGCCCATGCCGGCCGCCGCGAGGCCGCCGCCACCGGGATTGCTCGCGGCCGCTTCCATCGCCTTGGCCGACTTGAACTGCATGTAGGCGCCCATGTTGCCCACCGCTTTCATGCTGGTGCGTTCGTTGATCGCCGTCTGCACCTCTTCCGGCGGGGTGATGGCGCGAATGACGAAAGTTTCAAGCGACAGGCCATAGCGCGCGATCTCGTCGGCGGCCAGCGATTTCATCGCAGTGGAAAGTTCGTTGTAATAACGGGCGAGGTCGAGGATGCTCTTGAGATTCTCCCCCAGCGCGTCGCTGAGCTTCTGCACCAGAATGCCGCGCATCTGGTTCTGGATGTCCTCGGTGGTGAAGACGCCCTGGCTGCCCACCAGCTTGGCGAGAAAGAGCGCCGGGTCGGTGATGCGCACGGAATACTGGCCGTGCGCGCGCAGCTGCACCATGTCGAATTCGCTGTCGCGGAACAGGACCGGCGAATCGGTGCCCCACTTGAGGTCGGTGAATTCCTTGCGCGCGACATAGAAGACATCGGCCTCGAAGGGGGAATTACCGCCGAAGGGCAACGACAGCAGCTTGGTGATGAGCGGCAGGTTCATCGTCGAGAGGGTGTGTCGCCCCTTCTCAAAGGTGTCGAGCGCCTTGCCGTCACGGTAGAAGACGCCCCACTGCGACTCCTGAACGATCAGCTGCGCGCCGAACTTGATGCGGCCGCCCGTGGAGGCGCGATGCGCCATCTCGATGCCGGATTCGTCTTTCCATTCAATGACTTCGATGTTCATGACAGATTCTCCCTGAAATGAGGTGCTTGCAATTGCCGCGGCTATGCCGCAGCTAGGGTTATAACGCGGATTATGACGGACTACGACGCGCTGGGGATGTCGAAGATCGTGCGCCGGGCTTCGACTTGCTGTTCCAGCGCGGCGATCGAACTGCGGATCAGTTCGGGCTGGCCTGTCTTGACGCCGTGTTCAAGCTGATCCACCAGGCCGATGAGTCCGGTGTCGAGCTCGTAGAGGTGCGCCAGTTCCGCTTCCTTGATCTTCACCGGGTCGAAGACGCCGGAATAACCCTGGCGGCCGTGGCGGAGTTTTCCGGTGACGGTGGCCAGGCGCGCATCGAGGCCGTCAAAAGCGCCCATCGCCGCCAGACCGCCGCCTGCAAGCGCGGCTTTCTTGGCCTCGTCGAGCCCGTGATTCACCCCTTCCAGCCGCAGCGCCAGATATTCGCGCAAGCGCTGGTCGGTTTCCCGGGCCTCGTCGCGGGCACGGTACCCCTTCAGCCCCGGCACCGCATCGGCGAGCCGTTCCAGGAAATTCTTTTCACTCTTCATCAAGTCAACCATGCGGGCGTCTCCTGCCGCCGGGTCCGCATCTGCGCGGGCCGGGCGACGACATATATTACGCGCCCTTGCACTGGAGGTTTTGCAGGTCGCCGGGTCGGCCCCCGCGCCCGATCCCCGTTCGCGTTCGCGGGCGCCCGGTCTCGCGGCGATATGTAGGGGCACGGCACCGCCGTGCCCGATCAATACAAACACCGCGCGTCAGCGCGGCCCCGAATCTCTGTCGTGCGGCTGGCGCCGGTTGATTGTTTATCGGGCACGGCGGTGCCGTGCCCCTACGGCGCCGCGCCGAACGGGTTCACAGCTTCGATGGCATTGAAATAGCCCTGCCGCTCGTCGGGGACGAAACAAAAAAGCGGGCGCCTTATGGCGCCCGTATCTTGAAACCTGGAAGTGGCGTACTTCTGCGCTTACCGCCGCGCGGAAGCACGGGAAGCAATCGCGTCCGCTTTCTGCGGAAACCATTTGTCCTGCAATTTGCGCCAGGCGATCGCCCACGGGCTGGCGATGTAGATGGAGGAATAAGTGCCGACCACGACGCCCACCAGCATGACGAAGGAGAAGCCGCGCAGGGCGGGACCGCCCAGCAGGAACATCGCCAGCACCGCGAGGAATGTCACCAGCGAGGTGAGCAGCGTCCGGCTGAGGGTTTCGTTGAGCGCGCGGTTGAAGAGGCCGTCCTCGTCGGCGTCCGCCTCGTTCTTCTTTTTCAGCGTCTCACGGATGCGGTCGAAGACCACGATGGTGTCGTTGATCGAATAACCGGTCAGGGTCAGGAAGGCCGCCAGCACCGGCAGCGACATTTCCAGTCCCAGGGCCGGTGCGGCAAGGCAGAAAATCCCGAGAGTGATGAGCACATCGTGAATCATCGCCACGATCGCGCCGATCGAGAATCGGAGCTCAAAGCGGAACCACAGGTAGATCAAATGCGCGAGGGTGGAGATGAGCACCGCCCAGAACGCGGTGGAGCGCAGCTCGTCGCCGACCGCCGGGCCGACGAATTCGAGACGGCGGATGACGAATTTGGAATGACCATTGTTCTTGTAAAGATAATCCGCCGCGGCCGCATCCACGCCGGGCAATTTTCCGTCGGCGGGCACGATGCCGGCGGCGTCGCGCGCGTTCTTCCACTCACGGGCGAGGTTTTCCGCGGCCTGATCACTCGTTAGTTTGGGGTCGGCTTTGAGGGTGCCTGCAGCCAGCGCCGGCTTGAGCTGGTCGCGAATTTGTTCGTAGCTTGCGGTGTTGAGATCGAGCTTGCCGGCTTCAACGCCGCCGCCAAAGGCATGCGTCACC
>JAYVQF010000224.1:0-1571 GCA_043777195.1 Thermoanaerobaculia bacterium | reverse complement strand
GCCGTAACACCGAGCGCAGTTATCGCCGCGGGATCGAACTGGAATTGCATGGTCATCCCTGCGAACACTGGAAATTCGACAGCGCCCTCAACCTCAGCAGCAACCGCATCGCGCGCTCGAATCAGTTCTACGATATTTACGACAGCGCCGGCAACTACCTGACCAGCGAAGCGCGCACCCTCAACGATGTCCGCCCGCTGCTCACGCCCGAACTTATCGTCACCCAATCGCTCGCCTGGCTGAGCGGGCGCGGCGATCAGGCCGGCCTCACCGCCCGCTATGTCGGTGAAAGTTATCTCGACAACACCCAGAATGCGGACACCCGGTTGGCGGGCTGGTTCAAGCTCGACTTCGACGGCGAGTTCTCCCTCACCCGGGCGTTATCGCATGGGAAAGGCGGCCGCTTCGATGCCGCGCTGCGGCTGCACGGCGACAACCTGCTCAATCATCACAACTATGCCAGCGGCTACAGCTATCCCTTCCTGGTGCAGAGCGGCGCCGGCGAAACCGCGACCGGCACGCCCTATCTCTACCCGCAATCCGGCCGCAGTTTTTTTGCGGCGCTGCGGTTGAAGTATTGATCCAAGCCAATGTCATACATCGTGATTAGGTATCGCACAACCGGTGTGCGCCCTGCATTCATTGTAGGGGCGGAGCTAAGCTCCGCCCCTACACGCGTCACGAGAACTCCCGGACAGACGGAACAAATAATCATGTCCCCCTGGGAAATTGCCGGGTATGTCATCGTAATTAGGTATAGCGCAACGCTTGTCCGCCGTGCATTCATTGTAGGGGCGGAGCTAAGCTCCGCCCTCAGGCGCCCGGGATCCTTTGGGCGGAGCTTAGCTCCGCCCCTACACGCGTCACGAGATATCCCGGACAGGCGGAACAAATAATCATGTCCCCCTGGGAAATTGCCGGGTATGTCACCGGCCTGATCTCCGTCTGGTGGCTGGTGCGCGAAAAGATCGGCGCCTGGCCGGCCGGCATCCTCAGCGCCGCTGCTTACGGGATATTTTTTCTCCACGGCCATCTCTACGCCAATGCCGCGCTGCAAGTGATTTACATCGGCCTCTATTTTTACGGCTGGGGAATCTGGCGGCGCGGCGCGAAGGAGGCGGCGGCGGTGCGCATCGGCTGGATGAAGCCGGCGGCCTGTGTCGCGGTCTTGCTCGCGGGCATTCCCGCTACGGTGGGGATTGCGTATTACCTGAAACATTTCACTGCCGCACCGGAACTCCCGTGGTGGGACGCCGGCACCACCGCCTACAGCATCATCGGGCAATGGATGCAGGCGCGCAAATATCTGGAGAACTGGCCGCTATGGCTGCTCGTCAACAGCGTCTATGTCGGACTGCTCATCCACCTCGATTACCGGCTGAGCGCCTCGCTCTACGCGCTCTTCGCGGTGCTCTCCGTCGCCGGCTGGGTGCAATGGCGCAAAGCAATCCGGGGGGTTATATGATCCGCGTGGTTTTCACGGGCAGCGAGTGTACGGGCAAAAGCACGCTGGCGCAGCGGCTCGCCGCGGAATTCTCGCTGCCGCACAGCGGCGAATTCAGCCGTGACTA
>JAYVQF010000223.1:0-6011 GCA_043777195.1 Thermoanaerobaculia bacterium | reverse complement strand
ATGACTGCCGAGTCGCCCGAATGGCGAGGCGCGAGAAGCGCGCATGCCCGAAGGCATGTAAGCGACGAGCAACGAAGCCAGTCGGGATGAATCGGCGGGCAGACTGCTACTGTTATTTCGTTGCGGCCCCTAACCATCACGGTGATCAGGTTTGAGAATCCGATCCCGCTTCAACTGGTGAAAATTTTCTCATCAGGCCCGGGGCCCCAAACCCGCGATGCCTTCAAATCCCCGCCTGGAAGGATTCCATGGGCCGGACATCGAGGTGGCGGGCGGTGAGATCGGCGGCGAGGGCGAGGGCGCGGCGCAGGCGCTCACCCGCCTGCGGGGCGAAGATGACGATGAGGAGGCGGCGGGTGGCCGCATCAGCGCGGCCGATGTCGCCGCGCAGCGTGGGCGTGGCCAGCGGGCCGGCGCCCCCGGCGAGCAGCGCAAAGTCGTCAAGACCCTGGGGGACGCCGTTCACCCGCAGGTTTTCATCCGGCGCCGGCGGGCGCAGGGTGAGCGGCGGCCGGGCTTGGGTTTCGTCCAGCGCGATGGCGGGACAAAAACTCGCCAGCGCTATGAGTTCGCAAAGACAATCGACCGCCAAGGCCGGCGGTTCGGCACGGCCCGCGAGCGCCGCATGCAGCAACTGCTCCGCGCTGGGATAAACCGGCCGACGCGGGTCGAAGGGCGGGCGCAGGGCCCGCATTTCCTTGAGCGGCGCGGCCAGCGGATCGCGCCCGGATTCACTGAGGCTTTTCAGCGCCGCCACCGCCGCCTGCCATTCTTCCCGCAGCGGCTCACGCGTCGAACCCGCCGGGGCATCCAGGGTATAGCGGAAACCCCCGATCGCAATGCGACCGAACAGCGCGGGATCAATCGCAATTGAAAAGCCGCTTACATTACTGACCATGCTGAAAGTTTACCCGTATTCGCTGAAAAACATTCCGCAAAAAAGCGGGAACAAGACGCGAAAAAAATGTTGGCGTATTCTTAACTCGATCTATCGCCAATTGCTTTTTTATTCTGGCTGGCACCGGGGGATCGCGGCCGCAGCCGAGGCGGGTCGAGCGACGCGATGCTTGGCATCGCGAGCGAAAACCCAACGAAGGCTCCGGCCGTGAGACCCGGTGCTAGCCTTTGCTGCCGGGCTTGGGCGGCGCGCCCGTGAATTGCGCGTTCACCGTGCGCGTGGTGAGGGTGACGCCGCGGTTGATCAGCTCCATCAGCTCGTCGGGGTTGGAGGAGCGGGCGACCGCGATCTCCAGCGAGATTTTGCCTTTCAGGTAAAGATCGGAGAGCGACTGGTTGAAGGTTTGCATGCCGCTGCCGCTTTGGCCGGACTGCATGGAGGAATAAATCTGGTGCACCTTGTCTTCGCGGATGAGGTTGCGGATGGCGGCGTTGGGCACCAGAATTTCCACCGCAAGGCAGCGTCCTTGGCCGTCCTTGGTGGGCAGCAGCGCCTGGCACATGATGCCTTCCACGATCAGGGAAAGCTGGGCGCGAATCTGCGACTGCTGATGGGCGGGGAAGACATCGATGACGCGGTTGATGGTCTGCGCTGCGGAATTGGTGTGCAGGGTGCCGAAGGTCAAATGGCCGGTTTCCGCGATGGTGAGCGCGGCTTCGATGGTTTCCAAATCGCGCATTTCGCCGACCAGCACGATGTCGGGATCCTGGCGCAGCACCGAACGCAGCGCATTGGTGAAGGAGTGGGTGTCGGCGTGCAGCTCGCGCTGGTTGACGATGCACTTCTTGTGGGGATGGATGTATTCGACCGGATCCTCGATGGTGACGATATGATCCTGGCGCTCACGATTGACCTTGTCAATCATGGCGGCGAGGGAGGAGGATTTTCCCGAGCCGGTCGGGCCGGTCACCAGAATGAGGCCGCGTGGTTTTTGCGACAACCGGCCCACCACTTCAGGCAGGCCGAGTTCCTCGAAGGAGCGGATGTTGAAGGGAATCAAGCGGAAGGCCGCGGCGTTGGAGCCGCGCTGGAAATAGATGTTGGCGCGGAACCGCGCCAGCCCCTTGATGCCGAAGCTGAGATCGAGTTCGAGGTTTTCCTCCAGCCGATGCTTCTGCGCGTCGGTGAGGATGGAATAGCAAAGCTGCTTGGTCTGCGGCGCGTTGAGCGGCGCGATGCCCTCGATGGGAATGAGGTGTCCATGCAGGCGGATAACCGGGGGCGAATTCACCGTGAGGTGGAGATCGGTGCCGCCCCGCTCGACCATGACCTTGAGCAGTTGATGAAGAGAGATGGACTGCGCTTGCGGAGTGGACATGGAATGACCTCGGAGAAAAAAACAGAGGGAAGATGTAAACCGCTAAAAACGCTAAATACACGAAAGGCGGGAACTCAAGAACAAGCAGAAATCAGGGTCGGGGTTCCATTGGTTCAATGGTTCAATGATTTATTTTCGCGTCTTTCGCGCTTTTCGCGGTGAGTTCTTCTTTTTACCCGAGCACGGTTTCCGAGATGATCTCCTCGATGGAGACCATGCCGGCGATGACCTTGGCGAGGCCGGAGCGGCGCAGCGAGATCATGCCCTCTTCCAGCGCCTTGCGGCGGATTTCCACGGTGGTGGCGCCGGACAGGATCAGCTCGCGGATTTCGGAGCCGATCGCCATGACTTCCATGAGGCCGATGCGCCCCTTGTTGCCGGTGCCGTTGCAGGTGTCGCAGCCGCGTCCCTTGAAGGTCTTGGCGGTCTCGGCCTCTTCCGGCGTCATGCCCAGCTCGATGAGGGCATCCTTGGGCATGTGCAACTCTTCCTTGCAGTTGCCGCAGACTTTGCGGACCAGCCGCTGCGCTTGAACAAGATGCACGGAAGTCGCAACAAGAAAGGGCTCAATGCCCATGTTCATCAAACGGGAAATCGTGGAAGGCGCGTCGTTGGTGTGCAGCGTGGATAGCACCAAATGGCCGGTGAGTGCCGCCTTGATCGCGATTTCCGCCGTTTCAAAGTCGCGGATCTCGCCCACCAGCACGACATCGGGGTCCTGGCGCAGGAAGGATCGCAGCGCGCTCGCGAAATTGAGTCCGATGTCTTCCTTCATCTGCACCTGGTTGCAGCCCTGGATATTGAACTCGACCGGATCTTCCGCGGTCATGATGTTGGTTTCGGTGTCGTTCAATTTGCCGATGGCGGAATAGAGGGTGTTGGTCTTGCCCGAGCCCGTCGGCCCGGTCACCAGCACCATGCCGTAAGGCCGGGAGATCGCCTCGTCGAAGCGCTTTAGCGATTCCGGCTCGAAGCCGAGCTTGGTGAGATCGAGCTTCAGCCCTTCTTTGTCCAGAAGTCGCATGACGATTTTTTCGCCCCACAGGGTGGGCAAAGTCGAGACGCGATAATCAATTTCCTTGGTTTTCTCGTCAATCTTCATCTTCAGCTTGATGCGGCCATCCTGCGGCAGCCGCTTTTCGGCGATGTCGAGCTTGGCGAGAATTTTGCAGCGCGAGGCGATGGCTTCCTTGAGCTTGTAGGGCGGCCGGATCTGCTCGTAGAGAATGCCGTCGATGCGGAAACGGATGCGGTAATCTTTTTCGTAAGGCTCGATATGGATATCGGAGGCGCCCTTCTTCACCGCGTCGGTCAGCACCTTGTTGAGCAGCTTGACGACGGGGGCGTCCTGCGAATCGGCGGCGAGCTTGGTCGGATCAATCGCCTCCTCTTCCTCGATTTCTTCGACATTGGCGTCCTCGCCTTCGCCATATCCCGACTGCTGGAACTCGTCAAGGATGTCTTCGTAGGTGGCTTCCTGGATGCCGGAGACGGAGCCGTAATATTTGTCGATTGAGGCTTTGATCGCCGATTCCGCGGCAACCACCGGCTCGACATTGTAACCGGTCATGAAGGTGATTTCGTCCATGGCAAAGACATTGGTGGGGTCAGCCATGGCGAGGGTGAGGGTGGCGCCGGTGCGATCAATGGGCAGCACCAGGTATTTGCGCACCACATCGGCGGACAGCAGCTTGACGACGCCTTCATCAATGTCGAAATGTTCCAGGTTGATGGCCGGCACGCCATACTGTTCGCTCAGCAGCGCGGTGATATCCTCGTCCTTGACATAACCGAGCTTGACGAGGTTATATCCGAGACGGCCGCCGTTGCTTTTTTGCAACGCCATCGCCTCTTCGAGCTGGGCGATGGTCACCAGCCCGGCTTTGGTCAGCATATCACCAAGTTTTTCGACAGCCATGCCGTCGAGTATAGGAACCGGGGCGGGGGCTGTCAAGCATTGCGCGGGGCTTGCCCGCTATCATTCCCGCTCAATGTCCGCCGTTCCCCCCATTCCCGCCGCTGCTCAAGCCGACCCGGCCGCGGGCCCGACCGCCGGCCCGAATGAACATCCGAATGAATACGAAACCCAGCGGCGGCGCAATTTCGCGGCGCTGGTCGAGCTCGGACAGCCCCGCTTTCCCAGTCGCTACGCGCGCACTGCGACGCTGGCGCAGCTGGTGAAGGAATTCGCAGAGCGCAGTGCTGAAGCGCTGGGCGCCAACCCGCCAAGGCACAAAATTGCGGGACGCATCGTGGCGCTGCGCAAGATGGGCAAGATCACCTTTGGCCATCTCCTGGACGGGGACACCCGGCTGCAATTTTCCATGCGTAAGGACGATGCGGGCGAGGCGCTTTATGACAGCCTGAAATATTACGACATCGGCGACATCGTGGGCCTGGAAGGCGCGTTGTGGCGCACCAAGACCGGCGAGCTGACCCTGGCCATCAGCGCCATCGCCCTGCTCACCAAATGTTTGCACCCTTTGCCGGAAAAATGGCACGGGCTGAGCGATCCCGACACCCGCTATCGCCAGCGCTACCTCGATCTCATCGCCGAGCCGGAATCCTTCCGCACGCTGCGTTTGCGCGCGCGCATGGTCGCGCTGATTCGCGATTTTTTTCACGCCCGCGGTTATCACGAATTCGAAACCCCGGTCTTGCAGGATGTCGCGGGAGGCGCGACCGCCAGACCCTTCGTCACCCACCATCATGCGCTGGGCGCCGACCTGTATCTGCGCATCGCCACAGAACTGCATCTGAAACGGCTGCTGGTGGGCGGATTCGACAAGGTCTTTGAAATCGGCCGCCTGTTTCGCAACGAAGGCATCGACACCACTCATAACCCGGAATTTACGACCATTGAATGGTATGCCGCCTACGAAAACATTGATTACAACCTGGCGCTGACGGAAGAACTGCTGAACGGATTGTGCAGGGATTTGTGCGGCGGCGAAGAAATCACTTATGGCGAACACACCCTCTCCTTCGCCCGCCCCTTCGCGCGCATCCGGATGGAACCCAGCGTCGTCGCCGCAATGACGGCTGCCGGCCTTGATCCCGCCGATCTCGATCGCCCGGAAAAATACCCCGCGCTCACCGTGCAGTTGCAGCTCGATGCGCGCAAAACCCGGTCCCGCGGCGGCCTGGTCGGCGAACTCTTCGCAGCGCTGGTGGAAGCCACCCTCACCCAGCCCACCTTCGTCCTGGATCACCCGGTTGAAGTCTCCCCGCTCGCCAAGCCGCATCCCGAATTGCCCGGCTACACCGAGCGCTTTGAATTGTTCGTCGCCGGGCGCGAGATCGCCAACGCCTTTTCAGAACTCAACGACCCCGATGAACAGCGCGCCCGCTTCACCGCCCAGGCGGCGGCCAAGGCGACGGGCGACGCCGAAGCCCATCCGCTCGATGAGGATTTTCTCACCGCGCTGGAATTCGGCATGCCGCCCGCTTCCGGCGAAGGCATCGGCATTGACCGGCTGGCCATGTTGCTGAGCGATTCCCATTCCATCCGCGATGTCATTGCATTTCCCACCCTAAAACCCCGGAAAGAATAAGAATTTAACCGCCAAGACGCCAAGGCGCCAAGAAGAATGACAATGAAGAGAAGGGGCCGCAACGAAATAACAGTAGCAGTCTGCCCGCCGATTCATCCCGACTCGCTTCGTTGCTCGTCGCTTACATGCCTTCGGGCATGCGCGCTTCTCGCGCCTCGCCATTCGGGCGACTCGGCAGTCA
>JAYVQF010000222.1:0-1573 GCA_043777195.1 Thermoanaerobaculia bacterium | reverse complement strand
CTGTCCGCCTCGGCGGTCTGTTCTGAATAATATGCAATCGCGACCTGTTCACCCAATTCTGCGCGCGTCTGCTGGAGCTGGGCTTCGCGCGACTCGCGCTGGGCCAGCGCGGCGCGGCGCTCGCCCGACCGCGGGCCGCCCCAGAGCGTGCTTTCAGCCAGCACCCGGTAGTCGTATTCGCGGGTGCCGGTGGCGGAGATAAAATCGGCAACGCCATTCTGGCCGCTCCGTCGCCAGGTGTTCAAAGCCACCGAAAGCTCCGGCAAAATCGCGCGGAGCTTGACCGCCTCATGATCCCGTGCGGCCAGCAGCTCCTGATTCGCCGCAGCGACCTCCGGGCGGGTGGCAAGCGCTTTCGCCACGGCGGCGCGCAGGCTGAGCGTGCCGGGCGGCGAACTCGCCGGCGGATCAGCCGCCGGCGCCACGATCGCGAGAAGCAGGGCGGTAATGAAAAAGATTCGTTGAATCATCCAGTAGTCGGGAACAAAGGGGTGTGTCAAATACCCGGGGCCCTGCGGGTCCCGCCGCCCTTAATGCTTTCCTTTAATTTTTTCCTGCACCGCTTCGACCTTTTCTTGCGCCTTGGATTCCGCCTCGTTCTTGATTACTTTTCCCGTCTGCGAATCAACCCAGACTTCGCGAATACCTTTCGCGGTCTTGATGTCAAAGGAGTAGATCCACTGGCCGTTTTCCTTCTCGTATTCGCCACTCTTGATTTTGCCGCCCGGCACTTCGGCCAAGGCGGTCTGGCGCGCCTGCGCCATTGTCACCGCGGGCTTTTTGGCTTTGGCCGCTTCCTCCCGTTCCGCCGCCTTGCGGTCCGCCAGCTGGTCGGCTTTGGACTTCGCGATATTCTTGATCACTTTGCCGGTCTGCGGATCGACCCAGATTTCGCGGACGCCCTCGGGGGTGGACGGCGTGCTGATATCGAAATCATAAATCCATTTGCCCGCCTCAAACTCATAGATGCCATGCGTGACTTTCCCGTCGGGAACTGCGGCTGCCGCGGCTTGCTGCGCCTGCTCCAGCGTGATCGCGGGCTTGGGCACCATCCCGTGCGCGCCGGCGAGAAGAGGAACAGCGGCCAGCGCTGAAATAGCCAGTGTGATGAGTTTCGCTTTGATGAATTGCATGATGAACTCCTGATGAAAATGAAATGTAGGGTCCGGCAGGACGCGTTGGGTGTTGATAGACGGGGATGTCCCCCGTTGCGCCAATTTTATATGCCGTGGCTTAAAATAATTCGCCAGCCGAAAGTAGGATAAAGCTGACGGCGTATGCGCATAACTTTCAGTATCGTTCTGTTGCAAACATGCGCTTGGCCAGCAGCAATCCGAGAGTGGCCAAGATCAGCCAGATCACGATGATCACGGCGCCGGCAATCCGGCTGACCGGTTTTCCATTCTTATGCGTTTCCTGCGCTCGTACGCGGCATTCCGCCATGATCTGCGGGGGAATCAGGCGAATCGCCCAAGCGATGCCGATGGGCAGCAGAATGAGATCATCCAGATAGCCGAGCACCGGGATGAAATCCGGAATCAGGTCAATGGGACTGAGGGCATACGCCACGATG
>JAYVQF010000221.1:0-6013 GCA_043777195.1 Thermoanaerobaculia bacterium | reverse complement strand
GCAACTACCTGCCGCTCTCCTTCAAGACCCCGAAGGAGCAGGAGTACATCGAGTTCCTGTGGAACGCTTTCGAGACGAACCACGCGCACGGCAAGTACCAGTTCGCGTTCCTCGCCTATCACATGCTCACCATGAGCTTCGTCTACTTCAACATCTGGCAGATCAAAAAGGCCCATCCCGGTGATTTCGAAAAAGGCCTGATCGGGTTTGGAAATGATGTCGAGAAAACCTTGCTTGCCGCCGAGCGCATTCTGAATAAAGCGGAATATGAAGCGGCCTATGGGAGCGGCGGAAACATTCACTTCGACTTGCCATTGCCGAAAATATTGAAACGCCTTTTCTCCAGTTACAGCTTCCTCTTCCTGGGCTGCAGCCTTTCAGCCGACAGAACCATCCAAACCTTCATGAAAGTGGCGCAATTGGAAGGATCGGAAAATCTTCCTCATCATTATGCGCTGCTTGCCTGCCCGGCAAATCCCGAAAATAAATCGAGAATCGAAGGGCGGCTTGCTAATGCTCATATCACCCCGCTCTGGTACCCGGACGGTGAGCATCAACATGTCGAGCAAATACTGGAACTGCTCCTCGATTGATCGGAAATCACTTCCACATGACTTACCTGAAAATTTATAACCACCATACCATCCGAATATTATCCGCAAGGGGGGGGACAAATTGTCCCCCCCCTTATGGGAGCAACTCATGACTGCGATCAAACTCTTTGGGGATCAGAAAGTCCGCTCCGTTTGGGACGAAGAAAACAAGAAATGGTACTTTGTCACCGAGCCCAAAGGCGGAGCCGATCAAGTTGTGGCTGGCGAAGGTCGGTCACGAGCGGATGCGCGAGTTGGGCGACCCGGCGCAGTCAATCGCCCGCGCCCGCGAGAGCTGGCGGCGGCACGGCCGCAGCGAAAAATGGATCCAGCAGCGCATGACCGGGCAGGAGACCCGCAACAAGCTCACCGATTACTGGGCCACGCACGAGATCAAAGAGGGCGAGCCGTTCGCATTCCTCACCAATCTCATCCATCAGGAATGGTCCGACGTGAGCGTGATCGCACACAAGCGGTTGAAGGGATTGCGGGGGGCGCTGAGCCTTGCCACCTCTCCCCTGGAGGGAGAGGTCGGCGCGAAGCGCCGGGTGAGGGGGAAAGCCCGTCGCGCAACCCGTTGCGAATGATTCGCTAACGCCTCGATTCGGTCAGCTAATTTCGGACCAAGCGACGATGCGGCGCCCGTCGTATGCCCGCTTTCCCCCCTCACCCGCGCCAGCGCTCTCGCGCGTTCGCGAAACGCGGGAACGGATCAGATTCGGCTCGCGCGCGCGACCCGCCCTCCGGGGGAGAGGTGGCCTTGAGTCCGCCGTCTTCTGGCGCAAGAAATTCCAAGCCAGCCGGGCGCGCGATCGACGGGTGAATCGCCAACTTCGCAGTTCAGGCTGGAAGGTGCTGCGGAGCGGCGAGTCTAAGACCCGCCCGTTGGCGCCAAAGGATCCTCAGGGCGGAGCTTAGCTCCGCCCCTACAATGATCACGGGCGATTGATTCGTGATCCTGAAATTTCATACAGTTAGACATAGGTCGGGTTGAATAATTACACCGCCGCAACTTTCTTCCCCGCCCCGCCCCCACTCGCCATCTTCTCCACCTTGACCGCACACGCCTTGAATTCCGGGGTCTTGGTGGTGGGATCGAGGGCAGTGGACGACAACAAATTGACCCACGCTTTCTCGGGGAAATGGAAGGTGCAGAAGACCACGCCCCTGGGTGAGCGTTCGCTGATTCTCGCCGCCATCGTGATGCGGCCTCTGCGTGAGGCGAGGGAAATCATTTCGTTGTCCACCACACCCAGAGCAGACGCATCGTGGGGATTGAGTTCCAAATATTCCTGATCCACCAGACGGTCGAAATGTTTGGCGCGGCCGGTTTGTGTGCCGGTGTGATAGGTGGAGAGGCGGCGGCCGGTCGTCAGCATGAAGGGGTAGTCGGCGTCGGGGACTTCGGCGGGGGGGAGGTAATCAATGGCGACCAGTTTCGCTTTGCCGATGGGGAAGCCGTCGCCGTGGAGGAATTTGGTGCCGGGATGGTCGGCGTCATCGCAGGGCCACTGGATGCCGACCTTGTCGATGCGGGCGTAGCTGATGCCGGTGAGGGTGGGGGCGAGTGATGAGACCTCATTCCAAATTTCTTCACTGTCTTTGTAATTCATCGGGAAGCCGAAGCGCTTCGAGACTTCCTGCACGATCCACCAGTCGGGTTTCGCCTCGCCCGGCGGCTCGACCGCCTTGCGCACCCGCTGCACACGCCGCTCGGAGTTGGCGTAGGTGCCGTCGAGCTCGGCGAAGGCGGCGGCGGGGAAGACCACATGCGCTTCTTGGGCGGTGCGGGTCAGGAAGAGATCCTGCACCACCAGGAAGTCGAGCTTGCGGAAAGCGGCGACGGTTTTTTCGGAGTCAGTGTCGGCGACCACGGTGTTGTCGCCCATCACCCACATCGCCTTCACTTTCCCTTCGAGAATCGCGTCTATGGCCTCGGGTTTTTTGAAGCCCTCTTTTTCCGGCAGCCCCACGCCCCAGGCTTTTTCCACGCGCGCGCGGGCGACCGGGTTGGAAAGTTTTTCATAGCCGGGGAGCGAACCGGGCATGCAGCCCATGTCGCCGGTGCCCTGCACATTGTTCTGACCGCGGAAGGGATTGACCCCGGCCGACTCGACGCCGAGATTTCCCGTCAAGAGCGCGAGGTTGCCCAGCGCCTGCACATTGTTGACGCCGCAGCGGTGTTCGGTAATGCCGAGGGTATAGCAGATCGCGGCCTTGGGGGTGGTGGCGTAGTCGCGCGCCGCCTGTCGGATGTCGTCGGGCGTGAGGCCGGTGATCTCGGAAGCCCGTTCCGGCGTCCATTCGGCGAGGTGGGCTTTCAATGCGGCGAAGCCTTCGGTGCGTTCGTCTATGTATGACTGCCTCTGGAGATTTTCCGCGATGATGACCTGGCACATGGCGTTGATGAGCGCCACATCGGAGCCGATCTTCATGGGCAGATATTTGTAGGCGAAGCGGGTGAGATCAATGCGGCGCGGGTCGGCGACGAGCAGGCGCGCGCCCTTTTTCACCGCCATCTTGATGCGCACGGCGATGACCGGGTGGGACTCGGTGGTGTTGGTGCCGATGGCGAAGATGAAGGGGCTGTGCTCCAGCTCGCCGATTGAATTCGTCATCGCCCCGCGTCCGAGTGAGGCTGCCAGACCGGCAACCGTGGGCGCGTGTCAAGTTCGCTGGCAATTGTCGAGGTTGTCGGTGCCCATCGCCCCCCGCACGAATTTCATGAAGAGATAGTTTGATTCGCTGGTGGTGCGCGAACTGGCCCAGCCGGCGAAGGCGTCGGGGCCGAACTCATCGCGCACGCTGCGGAATTTGCCCGCGACCAAGGTCACCGCTTCTTCCCAGCTGGCTTTCTTGAAGGCGCCGTCGGGCTGGCGGATAAGCGGATGCGTGAGCCGTTCTTCCGAATCAATGAAGTCCACCCCAAACTGCCCCTTGACGCAGAGCGCGCCGTGTGACGCACCCGCATGCATCTGCGGGGTGACGCCCAGCAGTTTGCCGCGCGCGGTGTTGAGGGTGAGGCCGCAGCCGGTGCCGCAGTAGGGGCAGGTGGTGTCCACTCGCTTGATTTCGGAGGGGTGGAGGTCGAGGGGAATTTTTTTCGCAATCTTCAAATCAAACAGCGCGCCGGTCGGGCAGGTGTGTATGCATTGGCCGCAGAATTCGCAGGAGGATTGTTCCAGGCCGCGGTTCATCCAGGTGGCGATGGTGGTGGCGAAGCCGCGCCCCATGGCGGTGATGGCGTTGTCCCCCTCGATCTCGTCGCAGATGCGCACGCAGCGATAGCAATTGATGCAGAGATCGTAGTTGCGGCCGAGGAAGGGATTGTCGTCGGCCTTCAACGCGCCGCCCGCGGTGCCGGCAAAGCGGCCGGGGGTTGCATTGACTTGCGTTGCGACCGCATGCATTTCACAGCCGCCACCGGCTTTTTTGTCCCCGATGAGGCAGGCCTGGCATTCGCCGCCGGGCAACAGACTCAGAGTGAGTTCGCCAAGTCCCTTGCGCAGCCGCCGCAATTCCTCGTCATCGGTGACGACGGTCTGGGTCGCGTCAGCCGGCAGGGTGCAGGACGCAACGATGCGGCCGTTCACCTTCACCACGCACATGCGGCAGGAGCCGTAACCTTTCAGCCGATCGTCATAGCAGAGCGAAGGCACTTCCGCCCCGGTGCGGCGCGTCAACGCCAGCAGCGATTCGCCGGGGTGGATTGCGATGGGATTACCGTCGAGGGTGAGAGTGGCTGAATCGGTCATGGCAGAAGGATTATAAGATGAATTGCGGGGGGAATTGAGTCGGAGAAAAGAGGTTTGAGTGTTTCTTGGCGGGCGCAGGGCATAAAATTGTCACCAGACTATTATTCTCGGTGCGGCCGCTGGATTCCGTTTTTCCAGAAAATCGCACGGCGCACATGCATTGGATTTTTCATGACCTCCAAGAAACCCCATTCATTGGCCGCGGTGCCGGCCGCTTCAGATGACGACTCGGCGTCAGGCTTCGCCTCCATTTCTGAACTGATCGCCGAGTTCAAAGCCGGGCGGCCGGTCATTCTCGTGGACGACGAAGATCGCGAGAATGAGGGGGATCTCATCATTCCCGCCGAGCGGATTACGCCGGAGTTGATGGCTTTTTTCATTCGCCACACCGGCGGGGTGGTTTGCCTGGCGCTGGAGCAGGCGCTGGCCGACCGGCTGGAATTGCCGCCCATGGTGGAGCGCAACACTTCGCGGCGCAGCACCGCCTACACGGTTTCCATTGAGGCCGCCAAAGGCGTCACCACCGGCATCTCCGCCGCCGACCGCGCCACCACCATCCTGACCGCGGTGGCCGACGGCACCCGCGCCGAGGATCTCCACCGCCCCGGCCATGTCTTTCCGCTGCGCGCCCGGGAGGGCGGCTGCGTGGTGCGCGCCGGCCATACCGAAGCCTCGGTGGACCTCGCCCGGCTGGCGGGATACAAACCGGCGGGGGTGATTTCGGAACTGATGCATGACGACGGCACCATGATGCGGCGGCCGGCGGTGGAAACCTTTGCGGCCGCAAACAAATTGAAAGTCGGCACCGTCGCCAGCCTGATCCAGCACCGCATGCAGCGCGAACATCTGGTGCGCCGCGCCGCGGCCCCGCTGCTGCCCACCCAGTTCGGCGACTTCCGCATCATCGCCTTCGAGAGCGATTTCGATCCGCAGCACCATGTCGCGCTGGTGATGGGGGAGATCACCCCGGAGACGCCGGTACTGGTGCGGGTGCACAGCGAATGTCTCACCGGCGACACTTTCGGTTCGTTGCGCTGCGACTGCGGCCCGCAGTTGCAGGCGGCGCTCAACAAAATCGCCGAAGAGGGACGGGGCGTGCTGCTCTATCTGCGCCAGGAAGGGCGTGGCATCGGCCTTATCAACAAGTTGAAGGCGTACGAACATCAGGACCAGGGACTCGACACCGTCGAGGCCAATCACGCGCTGGGGTTCAAGGCCGACATGCGCGATTACGGCACCGGGGCGCAGATCCTGCGCGAACTGGGCGTGGGCAGGATGCGGCTGATGACCAACAACCCCGCAAAATTCAAGGGGCTGGACGGCTTCGGCCTGGAAGTGGTGGAGCGCGTCCCCATCGAGATCGCCTCCAACCCCCACAACGAGGATTATCTGCGCGTGAAAAAAGAAAAGATGGGCCATCTGCTCGACAAAATCTGAATCTGAACCACCGCGCGCATTCGCGGACGGTAAGCTTCCGTCATGGCGCTCCCCCTGCTGCTCGCCCCCTTCTCCGAGGAATGGAATAACGAATGGCCGCTGCTGCTGATCATCCTCAGCAAGCTGGCGGTCGCCTTCCTGTGCGGCGTGATCATCGGCTACGAGCGGGAACGACGCGGCAAGCCCGCCGGCCTGAAAACCGCGGTGCTGGTGGTGATGGGGGCGTGC
>JAYVQF010000220.1:0-1574 GCA_043777195.1 Thermoanaerobaculia bacterium | reverse complement strand
GTGAAGGCCTTGTTGACCGGCGGCAAGCTCATCAAATACGGCGCGAAGGCGATTCCGCTGGGCGGCTGGTGGTCGGTGCCGAAAGTCGCCTTCGCCGGGGGTCTGCTGGCGGGCGACAGCGCGGGCTTGGTCAACGCGCCGCGACTGAAGGGAATTCATCTCGCCATGAAGAGCGGCATGCTCGCGGCCGAAACCGCGATCTATGCGCTGGCCGCCGGCCGCAGCGACGCCCTGGCCCTGAACAAATACTGGCTGGACATGCAGCGCTCGTGGATCAAGGACGAGCTCTATCCCGTGCGTAATTTCCACCAGAGTTTCGAGCACGGCATGGTGCTGGGCGGCCTGCGCTCGGAAGTGCAGCGCCTCATGGGGGGCCGCGACCCCATCGCCGGCGACCGGCTGGGCGCGCGCGCGTCGCATGAACTCACGAACTTGCTCGAACATCGCGGCCGTGCCGGCACGGTGCCCGACCGCTATGACCGCACGGTGGATGACGCGATCACCTACGCCAAAGTGAAGGATGTTTTTTATTCGGGCACGATGCACGACGAAGACCAGCCCGCGCACCTCATCGTCAGCAACCCCGACATCTGCCGTGTCCAGTGCGCCGAGGAATTCGGCAATCCCTGCACCAAATTCTGCCCGGCCCAGGTCTATGAAATGATTCCGGTCACCGGCGCCCCGGCGGGCAGCCCGCTAAAGTTACAGATTAACTTCGCCAACTGCGTCCACTGCAAAACTTGCGATATTAAAGATCCGTACCAGATCATCAACTGGACGCCGCCGAAAGCGGGCGACGGCCCGGCGTACGATATTTTGTAGTCATCCCCCAGAGGATTTAACCGCCAAGACGCCAAGGCGCCAAGGAAAAACAAATCAATCGGTTCAGAAAAATTCTTCTTGGCGCCTTGGCGTCTTGGCGGTTACATTATCTTTGTCTGTTTGCTGCCATGCGAAAAATATTCCTGCTGTTTGCCGTCCTGCTGCTGACCCCTTGCTTCGTGGCCGCGATCGGGCCCTATGCCGGCCCCGGCGGATTGCCGCGCGTCGCGCAGCTGACGGGCTGGGTGGAGCTGACCGATCCGCAGCTGAAACAGACCTGGGATCTCGCGCGCAATGCGCCGCTATTGCCGGGCGACCGGCTGACGCTGGCTGATCACGCGCGGCTGGCGATCCGTCTGGACGGCGGCGCGCGGCTGCTCGCCACGGGCCCGGCCACCCTGGAAATTGCAGCCGTCGCCACACATAAAGAGACGCCCTTGTTGCGCCTGAAGCGCGGGGAATTACTGGTGGAAAGCGGCGAGTTTCCGCTGCGTATCGCATCGGATTACGGCGCGGTCGTGGTCGCCGCCGAGAGCCGCGTGCTGCTTTTTCTCGGGGGCAATGGCGTTGATCTATCGGTCTTGAAGGGGGACGCAAAGCGAATTCCCCCGACGAATGCGCCGCTGAATGATCGCCCTCAGCGCCTCCGGGCCGGCGAATGCGTCAATCTCACGCTCGGGAAGATCGCGCCGCTGGACAGCGTGTGGCGCGACGCGGCGGAATCGCTCACCGCTTGGGCCGCTCCGCGGTCG
>JAYVQF010000219.1:0-6022 GCA_043777195.1 Thermoanaerobaculia bacterium | reverse complement strand
CCGCGACCTGTTCCGCGTTCGAGCCGAGGTCGGCTTTGGTGCCGCACAGAATCCTTGGCCGGCCGGCCAGCTCGGGAGAATAAGCCACGAGCTCCGCCTCGATGGTTTCAACCGCATGCAGCGGCGGCTCCATGGCGTACGGCGACAGGTCCACCAGGTGCAGCAGCAATTTCGTGCGCGCGACATGACGAAGAAATTGATCGCCCAGCCCGTGCCCCTCGTGCGCGCCCGCGATCAAGCCGGGAATATCGGCGATGACGAAGGAACGATAGTCTTCGCCCGCGACCACGCCGAGATTCGGCACCAGTGTGGTGAAAGGATAATCGGCGATCTTCGGGCGCGCGGCGGAAACTCGCGAGAGAAATGTGGACTTGCCGGCGTTGGGCAATCCCAGCAGCCCGACATCGGCGAGCAGCTTGAGTTCGAGGTCATACACGATCTCTTCCGACGGCTGTCCGGGATCGGCGCGGTCCGGCGCCTGGTTGGTGGGGGTCGCAAAATTCTGATTGCCGAGGCCGCCGCGCCCGCCCTTGGCCGCGCGCCAGCGCTGGCCGGAGACCGCAAGATCAGCCAGGATCTCACTGCCGCCGCGCGGCCGCACCTGGGTGCCCACCGGCACGAGGATCACCCGATCCTCGCCCGAGCGGCCGGTGCAGTTGAGGCCGCCGCCGTCGTCGCCGTCAGGGGCGGAGAACTTTTTCTGAAACTTGAGGGGATAAAAGGTGTTCAGGTTGGCGTCGGCTTCGAACCAGATCGAGCCGCCCCGCCCGCCATCGCCGCCGTCGGGGCCGCCCCACGGCCGCGACTTCTCGCGCAGAAAGGAGCGTTTGCCGTCGCCGCCCTTGCCGCTGTGCACCGTGATTGTCAGTTCATCAAGAAAATGCATCGGCGGAAATTATGGCGGTTCTGGTCATTGGCTTTCGGTTTCTGGCTTTCGGCTACCGGCTTCCGGCTTTTAGCTTCGGGTCTGCGCGCGCGGGCGGGGGTTCCATAATTGCCGCGTGCCCCGTCTGACTTCCGCGCAAATCAAAACTGCCGCACTGGCTGCGGGGTTCGACGCGGCCGGTATTGCGCTTGTAGGTGAGGCGACGCCCGATGCGGACAAATTACGCGCCTGGCTCGCGGCGGGGCGGCAGGGAACAATGAATTACCTGCTTGAGACCGCCGACCGGCGCGCCGACATCCACCGCTGGGCGCCCTTTGCGAAATCGGTGTTGATGGTCGCGCAAAATTATTCGCCCGAGGGACCGGGCACCCCCGATGCCGCGCCCGGAGACGGGTTGGTCGCCCGATATGCGCGGGGCGCGGATTACCACAATGTCATGGTGAAAAAACTGCGCCGACTCGGGCGCGCGCTGCGGATTCAGTATGGCAATGAGTTCGGCGAATGGCGCAGTTTCGTGGATGCCGGGGCGATTCTGGAAAAAGCCTGGGGGGCTGCGGCCGGCGTGGGCTGGATCGGCAAGAACACGCTGTTGATGAACCGCACCCAGGGCTCCTGGTTTCTTCTGGGAGGGCTGGTGCTGTCGTGCGCGCTAGAGCCCGATCCCCCCGTCGCCAATCATTGCGGCGAATGCCGGGCCTGTCTCGACGCCTGCCCGACCGGCGCTTTCACCGCGCCGTGGCAGCTTGATGCGCGCAGATGCATCAGCTATCTCACCATCGAGACCCGGGGCAATTTCCCCGCAGAATACGCCAGGCGTGACGACCCCTGGCTCTTCGGCTGCGACATTTGCCAGGAAGTCTGCCCGTGGAATCATTTCGACGACCGCCGCCCCGCGCCGCCCCGCGCCGAAGCAAAATTGGAACCCCGCGCCGGACAAGCCTTCATTCCGCTCAGTGAAATCATTAGCTCCGATGACGACGCGCTCAAAGCCCGCATCCGTGCCACTCCCCTCAGCCGTCCCGGCCCCGAGGGCCTCCGCCGGAATGCTGCGGCGATAACAAAAATTAGTTAATACACAGTATTGAAATGGTTCCGGTTATAATTTTTGCGGTAAATTAAATGCCGAAATACACCCGACTTTGCGCCGTGGAAGAGATCGCCCCGGGGGCGGGCAAGAGCGTTCACCTTGAGGGGCGCAGTTTTGCGGTATTCAACCACGGCGGAAAATTTTTTGTCATTGACGATGTCTGCCCCCATCGCGGCGGCTCGCTGGGCGACGGGCCGGTCGATGCGGGCGGCATCGTCTCCTGCCCCTGGCATGGCTGGCGATTCAACATCGCCACCGGCCAGTCGCCGGTCAACCCCACCGCGCGCGTTCCCTGCTTCAATGTGCGCGTGGAAGCCGGCTGGGTGGAAGCCGAAATTTAGAAATCAGGAATCCCCATGCCCCTTTCCGTCGGCGCCCTGGCGCCCCCCTTCAGCCTGAAAGCCACCATCGGTCGGCCCCGGATTGTGCCGCAAGACGGCCCCGTGCTCATCGCCTTCATCGCGGGCGGCTGCCCCGTCAGCCGACTCATCGCGCCCGTTCTGGCGCTGCTTGAGAGCGCCGCTGAGGCGTCGCGTTATCCCTTCCTGATTGTGGCGCCCGATGAACCGGCGACGCTGAGCGGCTATGCCGCCAAGACCAAGCAGAAATTGGAAATATTGGCCGACCCCTCGCCCTTCGCCCGTTTTCGGGTTTATAAAATCGCCGTGACGCCCACCCTGATGCGACTCGACAAAGGGCGGGTCATCGCGATCCAGGAGGGCTGGTCACTTGAAGAATGGCAGCGACAGGCGCAGGCGGTGTGGGGCTTGAATGTCCCCGACCTTTCACATGTCGAGGGAATTCCTGCCAACGCACTGGGCACCCCTCTGGCCGTGATGGTCAAGCAAAAGATTACGAGCTGGTGAGATTTAAGCCGCAGGCCAGCGCCCCTTATAATTCGCGCTCAAATCTCATTGAGTCAGCGACGGCGAGTGCGCGGCATATCGCGCTTGCCCACGGAGTTTCATAGTGAAAATCCACGAATATCAAGCCAAAGAAGTTTTGCGTAAATATGGCGTTCCCACACCGCGTGGAATTTTGTGCCACACTCCGGCCGAAGTTGAAGCGGCGTATCAGACGCTGGGCACCAAAGTCGCTGTCGTCAAAGCGCAGGTGCATGCGGGCGGGCGCGGCAAGGCGGGCGGGGTGAAGCTGGCGAAGTCGCGCGAAGAGGCGGCGGCGCAGGGCAAGGCCATCCTCGGCATGAAACTGGTCTCACACCAGACCGGGCCGGAGGGCGTGCTGGTGCGCAAGGTGCTGGTTGAGGAAGGCCTCGACATCCGCAAGGAACTTTATGTCAGCCTCCTGCTGGATCGCGGCGCGGAGAAACTCTGCTTCATGGCTTCCACGGAAGGCGGCATGGAGATTGAAATCGTAGCCGAAAAATCTCCCGAAAAAATTCTCAAGGAATGGGCCCATCCCACCATCGGCTTCACCGCTTTTCAGATGCGGCGCGTCGCCTATGGTCTGGGCATGGAAGGCGACACCGCCAAGAAATTCGTCAAGCTGGCATTGCAGCTCGTTGAAGTTTATCTCGGCACCGACGCCTCGCTGGTGGAGATCAACCCGCTCATCATCACCGCAACCGGGGATGTGGTCGCGCTCGACGGCAAAATCGCGCTCGACGACAATGGCCTCTTCCGTCACCCCGAACTCAGCGCCTATCGCGACACCGACGAGGAAGACCCGCTGGAAGTGCAGGCGTCGGGCTGGGGCCTCAACTACATCCGCCTCGACGGCTCGATCGCCTGCATGGTGAACGGCGCCGGGCTGGCGATGGCGACCATGGACATCATCAAATATTCCGGCGGCTCGCCCGCGAATTTTCTCGATGTGGGCGGCGGCGCCAAAGCCGATCAGATCGCGGCGGCCTTCAAGATTATTTTGTCCGATAAAAATGTGAAGGCGATCTTCATCAACATCTTTGGCGGCATCCTGCGCTGCGACCGACTCGCCGAGGGCGTGGTCGCCGCGGCGAAGGAAACCAATCTCAGCCTGCCGTTGATCATCCGCATGGAAGGGACCAATGTCGAGTTGGGACGCAAAATCCTCCAGGACAGCGGCCTCAAAATGACCGTCGCCGCCGACATGGCCGACGGCGCCAAAAAAGCGGTGGCGGCAGCAGCTTGATGCGGAAAATTCAACCGCCAAGAACGCCAAGAGCGCCAATAGAAAATTCACCGATTCGTTTCTTTATTCTTAGTATTGGCGATCTTGGCGCCCTTGGCGGTAAAAAATCAGGAAATAATTCATGTCCATTCTCGTCAATAAAAACACGAAAGTTGCGGTTGCCGGATTCACTGGCAAGGAAGGCACTTTTCATGCCGAGCAGGCCATCGCTTACGGCACGCAAGTGATCGGCGGGGTCACGCCCGGAAAGGGCGGGCAGACCCACCTCAACCTGCCCGTTTGGAATTCCATGCGCGAAGCACGCGCGGCGGGCGCCAACTGCGCGCTCATCTTTGTGCCGCCCCCCGCGGCGGCCGACGGCATCATGGAAGCGGCGGAAGCCGGCATCGAGGTGATCGTCTGCATCACCGAGGGCATTCCCGCCAATGACATGATTCGCGCCAAGGCTTTTGTGCGCGAGCGCGGCGTCACCCTGATCGGCCCCAACTGCCCCGGCATCATCACCCCCGGCGAAGCCAAAGTCGGCATCATGCCGGGCCACATCCACAAGCCAGGCCGCGTCGGCATCGTCTCGAAATCCGGCACTCTCACCTATGAAGCGGTCGGCCAGCTCTCGGCGAAAAACATCGGCCAGTCCACCTGCATCGGCATCGGCGGCGATCCCATCATCGGGACCACCCACACCGACGCACTCAAGCTCTTCAACGCCGACCCCGATACCGACATCGTCATCATGATCGGCGAAATCGGCGGCAACGCGGAAGAAGAAGCGGCGATCTGGATTAAAGCGAACATGAAAAAACCCGTGGTCGCTTTCATCGCCGGTGCCACCGCGCCCCCCGGCCGCCGCATGGGTCACGCCGGCGCCATCATCGCGGGCGGCAAGGGCACAGCCGAGGAAAAGAAAGCCGCCCTGCGCGCCGCCGGCGTCACCGTGGTGGACAGCCCCGGTGACATGGGCGAGGCGGTCGAAAAATTACTCAAATCCAAATAAATCAAATCAAGATTTTTATCCGCAGATTACACAGATTTCCGCAGATTGTGATGATGAACATTTCTTTCTGTCATCTGTGTTAATCTGCATAATCTGCGGAAAAACCTCAGGAGTTCCCCATGACCGTTGAACGCACCTACGCCATGATCAAGCCGGACGCCGTCAAGCGCAAGCTGATCGGTAAAATCGTGGACCGCATCGAAGCCGAGGGCTTCACCATTGTCGCCATGCGCAAGCATTGCTTCTCCCTGAAGGAGGCCCAGGGTTTTTATTTCGTGCACCGGGCGCGCCCCTTCTACCCCGAGTTGACCGAATTCATGTCATCCGGCCCCATTGTCGCTCTCGTTCTTGAGCGCGACAACGCCATCGCCCACTGGCGTGACACCATGGGCGCCACCAACCCCGCCAACGCCGCGCCGAACACCCTGCGCAAACTCCACGCCGCCTCCATCGGCGAGAACTGCGTGCACGGCTCCGACGCGCCGGACACCGCGGCCCAGGAGATGGGGTATATGTTCCCGGGAATTTCACTGATTTAAGAATTTAACCGCCAAGGCGCCAAGAACAGAAAAGGCGTTTACGGTGCCAGACAATATCAACATTTTTCCCATGGGGTTCGCCCCGTCGTGACACCGCTCGAAAATCCCGCCAGGTCCGGAAGGAAGCAACGGTATCGAGAACGGATCAGTGGCGGCAAGCGGGCCCCACTCTTTTTCACATTCACATTGCTTCTGAGATTCTCTTCCATGAAAATCAAACACTCTTTGTTCGGAATCATCGCCATGACCAGCTCCCTCTGCGCCATTGCTCAATCCGCGCCGGCGCCGTCCGCCCCCGCCAAGGCCGCCGATACGATCACCCATGAATGGGCGCCGATCACGGCGATTGATCTGGCCGCGACGCCCGATCCGATTGCGCGCAAGAC
>JAYVQF010000218.1:0-1584 GCA_043777195.1 Thermoanaerobaculia bacterium | reverse complement strand
CTCTCGCGCGGGTGAGGTGGCGCAGGACGGCTTCTTGCAGCGCGGCGAAATCATTCTGCCCTTCCTGATGTTTGATCTTGAAGCGGCGGTATTCGCTCTTTGCGGCGCGGCCGTCCTGCTGCACCGTCATCGAAGCGACGATCTCCAGCTTTCCCAGGTTGGAGATATCGAAGCAGCAGATGCGGCGCGGCGGCTTGGGCAGGGCGAGGGCGGCTTGCAGCGCCCCGGCAATCTGCGTCCAGCGCTCGGCCGCTTTCAGCCGGAGATTCAACACCCCTTCCGCCGTGATTCGCGCCATCTCCAGCAGTTGCCGCGGCGCCCCGCGCGCGGCGGTTTTGAGGAGCGGCGGTTTGCGCCCGGCGGTTTCGGCGATCAACTTCGTGGCGTCGGCGACGGCGGGGAATTCATCGGGGAGATAAATCTGCGGCGGCAGGGCGCGGCCATCGTAATACCGAGACAACGCCTGCGCCAAAGTTTCGCCGTCGTCCGCCTCGGGTTCGGCGATGAAATATTCGTTCTTGTCCACGACCTTGCCGCCGCGCAGCGCCAGGATCACCACCGCCGCCCGTTGATAGAGTCGCGCAAACCCGATGGCGTCGGCGTCGCGCGCGCTGGCCCAATCCACCGCGCTGCGCGCGCCCAGGGATTGCAGCCCGCGCAGGCCATCGCGCAGTTGCGCCGCCTCTTCATAGCGCAAGTCGGCCGCCGCGCTTTTCATGCGGGCTTCCATCTCGGCCGTCAGCGATTCGTTTTTTCCTTCCAATAGCAGCCGCGTCTGTTCGACCGCTTCGGCATATCTTTCCGGCGTGACCAGTTCCTGCACGCAGGGGCCGAGACACTGGTGAATCTCATAGTAAAGACAGGGCCGGCCGCGCTTGCCGTCCAGGGTTTCATGGCAGGTGGCGACGCCGGTGGTGCGGCGCGCCAACTCCAGCACGCGGCGCGCACCGGAGGCCGGCAGAAACGGCCCGAAATAAAGCGCGCCATCCTTGCGGATCTTGCGGGTGAATTCCAGCTGCGGAATCTGCTGCTTCAATTTTAGTTTGAGGTAGGGAAAAGTTTTGTCGTCGCGCAGCAAAACATTGAAAGGCGGCTGGTGGCGCTTGATCAGCTGGTTTTCGAGGATCAGCGCCTCGCGTTCATTCTCAGTCAGCACGAATTCCAGCGATTTCGCCGCAGCGGTCAGGCGGATTTCCTTCTCGCCGCGCCCCGGGCCGAAGTAATTGCCGACGCGCGTTTTGAGCGCCAGCGCCTTGCCGACATAGAGTGGCAACCCGCCCCCGTCGCGAAAAATATAACAGCCCGGCGCATCGGGAAAGCGCGCGGCGGTCTGCTGAAGTTCTGTTTCAAGCGGTAGCATCAACCCGAATTATCGGCAATCCGCTCAGATAAGAAATTTACAAATCACGAAATACCCGAAACAGGCGAAATTAAGCAGTGGGAACAAATGTCCGCTCCCAATCCTATTTCGCGTGTTTCGCGGATTTAGGGGTCGTAAAGAAATTAAATGAACAGTCTGACCGCCGATTCATCCCGACTGGCTTCGTTGCTCGTCGCTTACATGCCTTCGGGCATGCGCGCTTC
>JAYVQF010000217.1:0-6061 GCA_043777195.1 Thermoanaerobaculia bacterium | reverse complement strand
ATTTTCCCATACACAATTCATCTATACAATCAGGAATACACTGTATTTAATGAGTTTTTCAGTGACGACTCTGTAAAGAAAAACTTCTCAAGACCGTTGCTGACCCCCGAGACCCGGTGCAAAATTTGCAATAACTAATGAGTTGAGCCTTATACAATCCGGACATCGCTGTTTTTGCGGAATATTTCAGGGAAGACTATGGAAATGCACATTTATTATTGAAGTATACATTCACATCAGGAATTTTATATTTTCTTTTATTATTAATAATATGTGTCACATACTTACTTATTGCTTTATAAGTAGCTATCCCGCCATTTCCTTCACTGGCTCCCCAAAGCATTCCTTGCTTTGTTAGCAAGTATGTATCATCAGGTACAAATCTTTTATTCTCAATATATACTATAATTAATAATGCCTTTTGCAAGTCATCAGAAAATATAACAATATGAAATTCTTTTGTATATTTTGGCTGAGGAGATAAGCCATAAATATTATTATGATCAATAATTACAGTTAATTTACGCTTGTCTTTGATTGTCAAGTAGCTACCTGTTGTTTCCATTCCCTTTTCAATTACACAGTATAATGCCATACCCTCTTTATTGGTAAGACCACTTTTCATATCAGTCGCAAAAGTATTAATTGAAATTAATAAAATAATTATTTTATGAATAATATTACATTGTGCTATTTTATTGATATACATTTAAAAAAACTCCTTGCGCGGGAAGACCTTGAGAACCAGTAGTTGGAAAAGAGTTGTTAAATGGTCCGGTTTGCCGAATAACTGGGTATCCAGGATGACTGGGACTTTGCTGGAAATTACCTGTACCCGCATTTCCCCTTAGATTGAAATGGACAGCACCACCTAGGAAATCTCCCGATTCAGCTGCTTCTCTCGTGGCTGCCTGTGCATCGGCCCACGCTGCTCTTTCAGCTGGGTTTCTTAATGTACGTGCAGAGGGCCCGCGAGAACTTGCTACCGCTGGGTGACGCCCTCTATGTGAAATGGCGTTTAACCTCGCTCTTGCTACGTTTATGCGTCCTTGGTGCAGTTGACCAGCAGGTCCACCCGATAAGGACCTTGTTTCATTATATACAACCCCGGCCGTTTGATTAATTTGACTTTGAGTGAATGCAGGGGGCGTAGGAGCAGCTGGAGCGGCTGGTGCAGCAGGGGCAAGAGTGCCGCCAGGAGCAGGTTGAGGTGGTTGATTTTGCGCCATTTGAATTCCTCCGCCTCCCCCAGAGGATGCATCGGTGTTCACAACTCCAACATTCGTTGTTGTATTCGCCGGATTGGGTGCCGCTGCCTGACCCGAAGATCCATTGCCCGTGAGCTGGGTGGCCGGGGTCGAGGTTTGTGAGGCGGCCACTTCAGCGTTGGAGCGAGTTTCCTGAAATGCCTCTGTCACTCCGCCTGCTGTCGCATGAGCCATCTGGTCTTCGGCACCTACCGCATTTGGACCATTATATTGTGAACTTGGCAGCATACCCGTCGGGTCGCTCGACCCCACCGGGGAATTCATCACATAAATGTAAGCATTCCAATTCTGCGGGTTACCCGCTCCGCCGAACTGCGGATCAATCTGCGGAAATCTCGCTGTCGAAAGCACATACATCCGTGCTTTCATGTAATCCTCACCGGCTTCTTCGTCGCGCTCATGGCCGGTGAATTTGTGCGTATTCGATGAAGTATCAGTCCACCAGGTGAAGGCTGCGTTGGCTGATTTCAACTCCAACCCGAACGGCTCGTAGTCGAAAGTGGATTCCAGATTTCCGTTGTTATTCGTAATGGCGCGGATGGTGCCGAGATGATCATATTCGTAGTAGCGCGTGGCCGGGGCGTTCTGCACTTCATCGGATTTGCAGGCGAAGCTGCATAATTCTTCCGTCGCCAGGAGCCCCAGCGGCCCATACACATAGGTTTTTTCGTGCGAGACTTGAATCGCGTTCGCGGCGGCCGGGTTCGCCTCCTCGGTGAACTCCCGCACCACGCTGCCGCCGAGCCTTGCGTAGATTTGCCGCTTGTATTGGCTGGATGCGGGGGCGATCTGGACATCGCGGAGGGCGCGCATGCCGTCCGGGCCGTAGCCGTTGCGCTCAATGAGCGGGCCGGCGCCGTAGCAGAGGACGGCGGCGGGGGTTCCGCCTGCTCCCGCGTTGGCCTGGGAATCGAAACTACCAGTGCCCTGTCCTGCGGCGGCGCAGGTGGTGGTGACTTCGCGCACTTCCACTTGTTGATTGAGTTCATCGTAGATGAAGTCCTTCTTTCCGTCGGAGATCATGTTGCCATTGCCGTCATACGAAAAGCCGGCCTGGTGGATCTTGTTATCGGGGACAGGATTCACCCCGTCAGTGTAGCTGCGATTGACGAAAAGCTCAAGCGCCGGATCCGTGCCCACGGTGTAGTTGAGAGTGGCGGCCTGCTGGCGCTGCGTGATGTTGCCGAAAATGTCGTAGCTGTAGTTCAAAGAGACCGAGCCGGCGGGCTGGAGGTCGAGGGGGGTGACGGAATGGGGGTGGCGATTGATGACGGCATTAAATCTGCGCAGGTTGATGAATTAGTTCCACAAGCCGATCCCGCGGTTGTATGAATACGCGTAACTTCTTAACCGGATCGGAGAGTCCGTCATAAAGCTTGTTGGCCGCATGCTCTGCATCCTGACCTCGAATTTGACCAAGCAGGTATGACTGTTCGATTTGATTGAGTTTCTTTATGTACCATGATTCCTTAATCTTTGTATAAATAAGCAAACCGGTGAAATTCATGATTGTAAACCAGATGACTGATGTGATTACGAATATCCAAACAGCGTTTGGGGATTTTCCATGTGCTTCCATATACGAGTATATTTTTCCCGTAGTAATGCCTCCGAATACAAATCCAATAATTAAAGTGAGGAGCGTTATCGTGCCGAATGGGTCGTTGAATTTCATGTTGTAAATCCTTTAAATAAGCTTCACTGCTACTTATGAAATCATTCTAATTCCTTGTAGAAGCCCAGTGTCTGCAACATTCCGGCGCGATTCTAAACACATCTTCCTTGGCGTCTTGGCGCCTTGGCGGTAAAAAATCTTATCCCGCGATCCAGCGCAATTTGGGAACCCGCGCAGCTTTGACTTCATCCAGGCGACCGACGGGCGTGGTGTGCGGGGCTTGGCGGATGGTGTTGGGCTGATCAGCGGCTTCTCTGACGATGGCCTTGATGGCGTCCACGAAACGGTCGAGTTCTTCCTTGGGTTCGGTTTCGGTGGGCTCGATCATGATGGCGCCCTTGACTACCAGCGGGAAATAGATGGTCGGCGGGTGGAAGCCGTAATCAATGAGCCGCTTGGCGAGATCGAGGGTGGTGATGTTGTTGGGCAGTCCTTCGTCGTTGAAGATGACCTCGTGCAGGGTCGGCGAATCAATGGGCAGGTTGAGCGTGCCGGTGAGCCGCGCGCGCAGGTAATTCGCATTGAGAACCGCGTTGGCGCCCGACTCGCGGATGCCGTCGGCGCCGAGCGCGAGGATGTAGGCGAGGGCGCGCACATGCATGCCGAAATTTCCCTGGAAGGCGTGCACCTTGCCGATGGAGCCGGGGCGGTTGCTCTCGCGATGGTAATGACCGTTGTTATCGCGGATGACGACCGGGACAGGCAAGTAAGGGGTCAAGGCATCAACACACATCACCGGGCCGGAGCCGGGGCCGCCGCCGCCGTGCGGGGTGGTGAATGTCTTGTGGAGATTGAGATGCATCACATCAATCCCCATGTCGCCGGGCCGCGCCGCGCCCAAGAGAGCGTTCATGTTGGCCCCGTCCATGTAGATGAGGCCGCCGCCGTCGTGCAGAACCTGCGCAATCTCGTGAATGCGCCGCTCGAAAATGCCCAGCGTGTTGGGATTGGTCAGCATGAGACCGGCGACATGCGGGCCCATCTTGGTTTTCAGCGCCTCGATGTTCACCGTGCCATCGGCAGCCGAGGGAACCGATTCGACCTTGTAGCCCGCGAGCGCGGCAGAGGAGGGGTTGGTGCCATGCGCGGAGTCGGGAATCAGAATGGTATTGCGGGAATGATCCTTGCGCGCGGAGTGATAAGCGTGAATCAAAAGGATTCCGGTCAACTCGCCCTGCGCACCGGCCGCGGGTTGCAGCGTGCCCGAGGCAAATCCGGTGATGATCTTGAGGCATTCCAGCAGTTCGTATTGCACCGCCAGTGCCCCCTGCGCCGCTGCGTCGGGTGCGTTGGGGTGCAGATTGGCGAAACCCGGCAGGCGCGCCGCCCACTCGTTCAGTTTGGGGTTGTACTTCATGGTGCAGGAGCCGAGCGGATAAAGCCCGAGATCCACGGCGAGGTTCATGCGCGACAGGCGGGTGAAGTGGCGGATGACATCCACCTCGCTCACCTCGGGCATGCCCTCTATCGGGCCGCGAAAGCGCGGGCCGAAAATCGCGGGCGCATCAAACTGCGGCGTCGGCGCCTTCTCAATCTCGCAGCCGCGGCGGCCGGGCGAAGACTTCTCAAACAGCAGGGGTTCAGGGATGGTGTACATGATTGTTCTTTGCTTTATTACCGCCAAGGCGCCAAGACGCCAAGAGCTAAGTTAAGATGAGATTGAATAAAGAT
The DNA here is from genome assembly GCA_043777195.1 of Thermoanaerobaculia bacterium. Lineage (GTDB taxonomy): Bacteria > Acidobacteriota > UBA4820 > JAYVQF01 > JAYVQF01 > JAYVQF01. The sequence goes on along the minus strand of JAYVQF010000217.1, from coordinate 1,447 downwards.
TCTCTAGATGAATGATCAATGCGTCAACTAATAATTGAAAATTATTCTGTACTTGGCGACTTGGCGCCTTGGCAGTTAATTCTGATCTGCCGCCGCGAGGAGGTCGGCGAAGTGGGTGATGGCTTCGGGGGAGTTGAGTTCCGTGGCGCACAGCAGCAGGCCGTGCTTGAGACCGGGGTAATCCTTGCCAAGCGGTAGGCCGCTGACCACGCCCGCCGTGAGCAGTTTTTCATTGAGCGCGGCCGGATCGGTTTTGGTCTCGATGACGAATTCATTGAAGAAAGGACCGGAGAATTTCGGCGGATAGCCCTTCGCCTTGAGCGAATTCTTGAGGAACCCGGCGCGGTTGAAATTTTCCAGCGCCATTTCGTAGAGCCCCTGTTTACCCATGATCGAGAGATGCACGGTCGCAGCCAAGGCGATCAGCCCCTCGTTGGTGCAGATGTTAGAGGTCGCCTTCTCGCGGCGGATGTGCTGTTCGCGCGCGGCCAGGGTCAGGCAATAACCGCGGCGGCCGGTGAAGTCGGCGGTTTCGCCCACCAAGCGGCCGGGCATTTGACGGATATTTTTCATGGAGGTGGCGAGGAACCCCAAATACGGCCCGCCGAAATTGAGGCCGGGACCGAACGACGCCATCTCGCCGCACACCATGTCTGCGCCTTCGCTGGCCGGCCCCTTCATCAGTCCCAGCGCCAACGCTTCGGTGACCACGCAGACCGCCTGCGCGCCGGCGCCGTGCGCCGCAGCGGAGAGCGCAGGAACCTCTTCCAGCACCCCGAAATAATTAGGCGATTGAAAAATGAAGGCGGCGGCATCGGCGATCATCGCCGCGTCGGGCGCGCGGGTTTGCCCCGTCTTCGGATCGAATTCCACTTCCACCACCGGCGCGCCGATGTTGAGCAGATAGGAGCGAACCACCTGTTTGTAGGCCGGCGTGAGCGCGGCGGAGAGGACGATCTTTTCCCGCCCGGTCAGCCGCATCGCCATGAGCGCCGATTCCGCCGCCGCCATGGCGCCGTCATAGAGCGAGGCGTTGGCCGCTTCGGCGCCGGTGAGTAGCGCGACGAAGGTCTGGAATTCAAAGACCGCAGTCAAAGTTCCCTGAGAAATCTCCGGTTGGTAGGGGGTGTAGCTGGTGTAAAACTCGGTGCGCTGCAACACATAGTCCACGCCCACCGGCACGAAATGTCCATAGGCACCGCCGCCCATGAACGACGGCATCTCCGCCGCGCGGTTTTGCCGGGCAAGCTGGCTGAAGAGTTCGCGCAGTCGCTGCTCGCTGGCGCCGGCCGGCAGCGCCAGGTTGCCCTTGACCCGCAATTCGGCGGGGATGGAGTTGAACAATTCGGTCTTGGCGGCGATGCCGATGGCGGCGAGCATCTCGCGTTCATCGCGTTCGCCGGTCGGCAGATAACGGTGGGCCATGGGTTCCTCGGTGAGGGTAAAC
>JAYVQF010000216.1:0-1586 GCA_043777195.1 Thermoanaerobaculia bacterium | reverse complement strand
GCGGTCTGTATCCCCGCAGAAGAAGGGCTCGGCAGCGACGCGCGGGAACTCAGTGTCCGCGTGCTGCCGGACTGATCCCGCCCGCGGAGCACCGGCATCAGCGCCGGAGTTACAGCTTCGCCTTGATATGTGCAGTTTGGAAGCAGCTTGATTTTTCCGAAAACCACGCCACACCTTCCTGCACCGGCTCCACCTTCAACACATAAGCCCCCGCCTCGCCGGGCGAGGCGACCGGCAAGTCCACTTCTATGGAAGCGCCCTCGGCAAGATTCGCCGGCAGCGCGACCCGAGCGCCTTCTTTGACCGGCTTCGTGGTTTTTTCATCCAGCCAGTGATAGGCTAAATTCACGGTATTTACCGCAGACACCCCGGAGGCTTGAACCGGCCATGCTTCACCTGAACGCTTGGTCAGCTTCACCCGGATGTTCATCTGCGCGCCACCCAGTTGAAATTCCGTCGGTGGGGAAACCAGGGCCAGTTCGCAGCGAAAGCCGGCATCGCTCAGACGGGCGCCCGCGGCGGGCAGCGCCGGCACGGACGATCCTGCGGCAGACGCAGCGGATTTTTTTGCGGATGATGACGATGATCCGGGCGATGCCTCGCGATTTGCGCAGCCCGCGAATGCCAGAACAACTCCGAAAGTGCAGCAGATAATTTTTCGCATGGGGTATATTAGCAAAGCCTCGGCCCGCCAGGCGATGGCCAGCAGATCCACGGTATGACGAGGTCTCGGGTGGAGGTGACAGGCAGAGAGGAGCGCGAGCAGCGCCAGGCTCGGGGCGCCCAAGTTGATTGATTTTTTCATGACAAGCATTTTACAAGCGGTGTCTTTGTCCCAGGTTGATGCATCACAATGCAAGGTGATGGGCGGAGCCGGTCACTCGGCGCTGCAAACGCAGTGCCTACTCGATCGCTCTCGCTCCGGCCCGTACCCGGCATTACCCGACGCTCACCGGAATTTCTTTGTAGGTGCCGCCTTCGATGTCGCACCAGCGCATGCCCTCGGCAACCGGCGCCAGGCGCAGAATGTAATTTCCCGGCGTCGGCGGCGCCACCACCCTGACCACGGCATTGATCCGGGTTCGCGATGGCACATCATCCCATAGCATCGAGCGGCCCCCTTCGGGAATGACGATCTGGTGGTCGGGCGACAGCCAACGGTAGCTCAGGTGCATCTCACCGCCTCCGATCCGGCCGGCCAGGTTCCACCAAGGCTTGCCACCCAGATTGCTCAGGCGCAGACTGAGCAGAGCCACTTCGCCCGGAGCCATCTGCAACTCCGTCAAGCTGTTGTCCATTGCTCCCGCGCAATCCTTGTCTTCCAGCAGCGGGGCCTGCAGGCCGAAGTGCGCGCGCCACAATACTTTAGTGTAAAACGGCACCGGCGCATACCTCCATTTCCACATGTTCTCCACGCTGGTGTCAGACGGCATGTAAACCGCTTCCCAATAATAGGGGCGGCCCGGCATGAGGGCCCCTAGTGCATGGATGCCGATGGCGGCCGTGCCGGTCGCCAGCAGCAGAGCCCGCCACACTTTTGGCCAGCGCGGCGCAAGCAGCAGCGGCACGAGGGCGGGCATGAGTGC
>JAYVQF010000215.1:0-1588 GCA_043777195.1 Thermoanaerobaculia bacterium | reverse complement strand
TGTGCGCGAGTTCCGCGGCGGATGATCTTGAATCCATCGGTGAACTGCTCTGGGCTGCCCGGGCGAAACATTGCGTGGCCGTGGCGCTTCATGATTTGCAGCGTTATGATGAGGCGGAGAAATATTTTAACGCCGCCCAAGCGGTGTACGGCCGGGAAGAGTTGTATGAAGAGCAGGCCATGGTGCTGGTGACCCTCGGAAAAATCGCGATCGAGAAGGGACACGCGGCCGCGGCGCTCGATCAGGCGCAGACGGCGGAGGTGCTTCTGCACAGGGCAGGCAACAAAGCGGACGCCGCCCGCAGCCGCTGGCTGGCCGGCTCTGCGCGCCTCGCGCTGGGTGAACAGACCGCCGGAATGAAAGATCTTGACGATGCGGCGATGCGGCTGCTGGCCCTGTCGCTCTGGATTGAACCGGCTCTCATCCGCTGTGAACAGGCCACGGCGCTGCTGAACGCGGGCGAAATCCGCACCGCACGCACCCGGATTCTGGAAATCGCCTCGCTTTGTCCGGCTGATGAGGGCAATGAATGGGTGCGGCTCGCCGTGCAGGCGCATGAACAGGACCGGGATTCGCCATCGGCGGATCAGTTGCGCGGCGTCATTCAATTGCTGAGCGATCGCTTGAGTTCGCCGGAAGCCGTTACGGAGCAGGGCGTTTTGCACTGAGGCGAAAACGGCGGCGCCGCAGCGGTTGTGGAAATCGTATCGCGGCGCTTGAATAAAAAACAGAGTCCGACAAAGCAGGCCTCTGAAACCGCGTCACAGAGAAGCCGACCTCAGCGGATCAGAGTTGGGGAGACCGCAGCTCTCAGAGCTTGCGGCCCCTTAACCATGCTGCAATATTGAAGTTGTTAATTTGGCTGTGGATTTTAAAAAATAATTTTCAGTAAAACAGGGGGTCATGGCCACTCTCTCTTTGCAAGCCCTTTTTGGCTGCAAGGAGTTTCAGATGAGCCACCTTCGTTCCCTCTCGTTCCTCACCCTCTTCGCCCTCGCCGCTGCACCGCTGTTCGCTGCGTCGTCCCGGGTTGATGTTTCCGTGTCCGCCTCGGATGGCCCCGGCTGTCCGACGCCCAGCGGTCTGTGCGCGCTGCCGACTACCCGGTCTGCGCCGCTGGTTGCTCAGAGCGGCCCCGGCTGTCCGACGCCCAGCGGTCTGTGCGCGCTGCCGATTACCCGGTCTGCGCCGCTGATTGCTCAGAGCGGCCCCGGCTGTCCAACGCCCAGCGGTCTGTGCGCGCTGCCGACTACCCGGTCTGCGCCGCTGGTTGCACAGAGCGGCCCCGGCTGCCCGACGCCGAGCGGTTGCGCTTTCCCTTCACTTGCGAGTCCCGTAGGTCTCGCGCCGATCTCAGCCCGCCACCGATTCGATTCGTCTTCGGTATAACACTCCCAGTCGGAATAGTCCTAGTTAAAATTCAGACTATTCGCAATGCAGTTGCTTGGGCGGTCGACAAAATTATGATATGCACCCGTCGGCCCATGCCCCGCCGCTGATCTTCCGGCCCTCCGCCCCAAACTCACGCGAGGCGGTCGGCCGGAACGCGCGAAAGGAAAGCCGCAGCAACGCCGCGGCTGATTCGTTA
>JAYVQF010000214.1:0-6089 GCA_043777195.1 Thermoanaerobaculia bacterium | reverse complement strand
GGGCAACCTTGACCCCGGCCCGTTGCGCCTGCTGGTCGCGCCGCTGCGCGGTTCGCCGCTGGCCTCGCTGGACGCCGAATTACTGCATCAGCAGCTTGAAGCCCTTCCCGGCGTTGAATCGGCGGTGGTCAGCAAAGTTCTGCCCGACACCGTGGTCATCGCCATGCGCGAACGACCGGCCGTCGCGCGAATCGCGGAAGGGGACGCCTTCGCGCTGGTGGACGGAACCGGCGCGCGCATCGGCCCGGCTGCGGCGACGGCCCGTTTGCCGCTGCTTTTGCCGTCTGAAGAATCCCGCAGCGAAAACCCGGAAGCCGGCGCTGACCCGCGGCTGGCCGCCTGCGCGGCGCAGCTGGCAGCCGGCGCGCCCTCCCTGTACCGCGCCCTTGAATCTTTGCAGCGCGAATCCGGCTCCATCCTCGCGCGCACTGCGGCCGGCGTCATCCTGCGTCTGCCTGCGGCGCCGGAAGAATTGACCGCCGCGACCGCGCGACTCAATGCGCTGGCGGTCGCGCAATTGCCGGGGTTCGGCCCGGGGGCGTCCCTCGATCTACGCTTTCATGGCCAAGTCTGGTACGCGCCGCCGCCGAATTTAAAAGCGCCGGCCCCTCAAACCGCTTCCCTGCCCTCTTCGCAAACCCCGGAGTCCGCCCATGGCTGAACGCATCGTTTCCATTGACATCGGCACCGCCTCCGTCCGCGTCCTCATGGGCGATGTGGACTCGACCGGGCGCATCAGCGTGGTGGCGCACGGCCAGGCCGAGTCGCAAGGCGTGCGCAAAGGCACCATCGTCGATCTCGAGAAGTGCGCCGCAGCGGTGAAGAAGGCCGTCGAAGAGGCCGAACACATGGTGGACGCGCCGATCAATCAGGCCATCGTCGGGGTGGGCGGCACTTCCGTGCGCGGGATTTCCGCCCGCGGCATGATCGCCATCACTTCGCGCGACAAACGCATCGTGGACGACGACAAGCGGCGGGTCGAAGAGCAGGCCCGCGCCATCGTGCTGCCCTCCGATTACGAAATTCTTCACACCCTGCCGCGCGCCTACACCGTGGATTCGCAGGAAGGAATTACCGAGCCGGTCGGCATGATCGGCTCGCGCCTGGAAGCGGAAGTGCATGTGGTCTCGGTGAGTGCCAACGCGCTGCAGAGCCTGCAGACCGTGGTCAACCGCGCCGGCGTGCGGGTGGACGATCCGGTGCTTGATGTGCTCGCCGCCGCCGAAGCGGTGGCGCATGAGGACGAGCGGGACATGGGCGTCGCGGTGATTGACCTGGGCGCCGGCGCCGCCAAGATCGCGCTCTTCGCCGAAAACGCGCTGACCTTCGTCGCGGTGCAGGGTTACGGCGCCGACTACTTTATCAAGGATCTCTCCATCGGCTGCAAGACCAGCGCGCAGAATGCCGAACGCATTCTCAAGCGCCACGGCTGCGCGTTGTCGAGCCTGGTGCAGGAAGATGAAACCGTCGAGGTCGAAGGCACCCAGGGACGCAAGGCGCAACTTTTTTCTCGCAAATTCATCGCCGATATTTTGCAGCCCCGGGCGGAAGAGATCCTCGGCCTGCTGCGCGATGAAGTCAAAGCGGCGGGGCTGGAGAAATCATTCCCGGCCGGGGTGATCCTCACCGGCGGCGGCGCCATGCTGGAAGGAATGCCGGAAATCGCGGAATCGGTCTTTGGCCTGCAAGCCCGCCTCGGTTATCCCGAAGAGGTGGGCGGCCTGCAGGATATGGTTGGCTATCCGCTCTATGCCACCGGCGTGGGGCTTTTGAAATGGGCCAAGAAGCACGCCCCGCGCGAACAGCGTGGCGGCATGTCGGGCATGTTACGCAATATTTTCGGCAGACGCTGACGCCCCCTAGAGGCCTTTGCTATTCATACAGAACGGATACAGATCGGATACAGAACGGATACAAAACGGATACATAACAGAATTTCAGATCATAGACGAACGGAACTTCACGGAGAACTCTCATGAACGAACAAATGCCCCTCCTCCTCGACGATGACGGCGCGCCCCCCGCAAGGCTTCTCCTGTGCGGCGTGGGTGGCGGCGGCGTGAACGCCGTCAACAATTATCTCGCGAGGGCCAGCGGCCCGGTGGATACGCTCACGGTCGAGGCCGACCGGCGGGCGCTGGCGCGCAGCGCGGCGCGGCGCAAAGTGGCGCTGCTCGGCGCCGCCGGGCCGGCGAAGGCCTGGGGCACCGGCGGCGATCCGGCGCGCGGTAAAACCCTGGCGCTGGGGGCGACCAACGAATTGCTATCCACCCTCACGGGCACCGACCTGATGTTTCTCGCCGCATCGCTCGGCGGGGGAACCGGATCGGGCGCGGCTCCGGTCATCGCCAACCTCGCGGCGCAGGCGGGAATTCTCACCATCGCGGTGGTGACGATGCCGCGGCGCGGCGAGGGTTCGCGCGCCACCGAACGGGCGCGCCAGGCGCTCGCCGACATCCGGGCGCAGGCCGACGCGGTGCTGGTGGTGGAGAACGACCGCATCTTCGCTGCCGAGAGCGTGCCGATGCCGCTGCTCGACGCCTTTCGCAAGGCCGACGAAGTGCTCGCCCGCGCGGTCATCGCCCTCACCGAAATCATTCACGGCGCAGGCTATATCAACATTGATTTCGCCGATGTCGAAAGAACGCTGCGCATGCGCGGCGGCGCGGTCTTGGGCATTGGGCGCGGGCGCGGGCCGGATCGCATGCGCGACGCCTTCGCCGCTGCAGTCGAGCATCCCTTCGTGGGCGGCGTGGATCTCTCGCGCGCGAAAGCGGCGCTCATCAACCTGCGCGGCCGCCCCACCGGCGCCGACATGAAGGTCATGCACGAATTGCCCCTGAATGGCGGATTGGAACAGGAATTGAAATACGGCCTCATCAGCGATGAATCCCTGGGCGACGAAATCGAATTGACCATCATCGCCTCGGGACTGCCGGTCGCCGATGCTCCGGCCCCGTCCGCGCCAGAAAACAAGTCCCCGGCACCCCAGGTTCCCACTTATTTCATGGGCGGAGCGACACGGGAAAATACGCCGGCGCGCCCGGCCGCGAGTGCAGGGGGCGTCACACCGGTGCGCGCCGGGTTACCCGCCCTATCCGCACCCGCCCGCGCTGCCGCCCCGGTCTCGCCGGTGCATGCCGCCCGCCAGCCCCCGACGCGCTCGGTCGCCCCGCTTCCGCTTCCCGCATTCACCCCGTCCAACACTTCCCATGCTTCGGCGCCGCCGGACATTTCTGCCGAGGATCTGCCGCCGGTGAATGAACCCGCGCGCGCCGCCGGCCGCCCGGAAGTTCGCACGGAAGTCATCACCTCGCTGCCTTCGATTGACCCGCCCGCCCCCCCGCCCGGCACGGATCCCCGCGAAGTGCCGGCCTTCATGCGGCGGCGGCGGGAAACGGTTTAACCCGGCCATGACGCTGCTGGAATTCAGAAAACGGAACACGCCCTGCCAGATGGCGGAAAGCGACAGCGCAAACGATCTTCATACACAACAGAATTCATCAGAACGGATACAGGAGACTGCCATGGACATGCTGCACACCGAAAACCGGATTCGCCTCGCGGACGACGATGAATTGCCGCCCGACACGCCGCTCGCCTCCATCAAGGTGGTGGGCGTGGGCGGGGGCGGCGTCAACGCGGTGAACAACATGCTCGCGGCGGGGCTGCGCGGCGTGGAATTCATCGCCGTCAACACCGACGCCAAATCGCTCGCGTCTTCCAAAGCGGCGATCAAGCTGCAAATCCATACCCAGCGCCGCAAAGGGCTGGGCGCTGGCGGAGATCCTGCGATCGGCGCGCAGGCGGCGCAGGAACACGAAGGCGCGCTGCATGAATATCTGCAGGGCGCGGACATGGTCTTCGTCGCCACCGGACTGGGCGGCGGCACGGGAACCGGCGCCGCGCCGGTCATTGCGTCCCTGGCCGCGCAGCTCGACGCGTTGGTGGTCGGTGTCGTCACCAAGCCTTTCTCCTATGAAGGGCAGGGGCGCATGCGGCGGGCGGAAGAAGGGCTCAACGAATTGCGCAAAGTCGCCGATGCGGTCATCGTCGTGCCCAATGACCGCATCACCGCGCTTCTGGATCCCGGCCAGGAGCTCCTGCAAGGATTCCGCATGGCCGACGACATCCTGCGTCAGGCGGTGCAGGGCGTCACCGACCTCATCACCCAGAGCGGCTACATCAACCTCGACTTCCAGGATGTGCGCGTGGCGCTGAAAGGACGCGGCCTCGCGGTGATGGGCATCGGCAGCGCGCGCGGCGAGGGGCGGGCCACCAAGGCCGCGCTCGCGGCGGTGCGCAATCCCCTCCTGGATGAAGTCAAGCTCGGCAACTGCGGCTCGCTGCTGGTCAATCTCACCGGCCGCGTCACCACCGCCGATGTGGACGAAGTACGCGCCATCCTCGAAGGCGCCAGCCCGGCGGAACAAAAAATCGGCTACTGCTTCGACGACTCGTCAGGCGATGAACTCAAGGTCACCATCATCGCAGCCGGCTTCGACACGCCCCCGCAGCCGGCGCCGCGCATCCACAGCGAGCCGGTCAAGCGCTTCACCCCGCCGGAGCTGCTCCTGGATGACGGCATGCTCAAGGGGGGGAACCCCTACGAGAAAGTGCACGGAACGACCAATGCGCCGAAGTTTGATATTCCGAATTTCTTCAGACGGAAATAACTTGGAACCTGGGGGCTGCGACCGTCAAAACCCTGAAGCAGGTACATCCCGAAATTTCCGGAAATATACCCTATGAGACCTGACGCCATGAACTCTCAAGATGATCAGCGAATCTTTGGGCGGGACTCCGATGACCGCGCGCCTGCTCGCGTTGTCCGGCGAGAAACTCGCGGCAGGCGATAGAGATTTCGCAGCAGCATTGACCAAAATCGAGGAGGGATTGCGATGAAGATTATAGATTATAGATTATGGACCCCAAAAATGATCCGGAGAGATATTCAATGAAAGTTAAATTTTTTCATATGATCTATTGGCCAATCTACCTCACCCTATTTCTTGCACTATGGTCGATTTTGGTTAGCCCGTATTCAAAAATAAATGATACTTGGGCAACTCTTCCGGCAGAGCTTACTTTTCCAGTTGCGATATTACTGCATATAATGTTGCTAATAAAGAATCGTTTTAAAATGGCATTTATATTTTACGCAATTATACATATTACACTCCTATTTTTCTTCTGGATAGGCTGCCTTGTGTTGATTTCAAAAGATTCAATTTAGAGCATTTAATGTTACGCATGCCTTCAACGCTATAGGAATACAAATGATTACCGTGACATTTTATCTTATGGAGATTGTCGTTATATTTATATTATTAGTTTATCTTGTACAAAGTCGTCACTGAAAAACTCATTAAATACGGTGTATTCCGGATTGTATAGATGAATTGTGTATGGAAAATGCCGGGGAAAGAAGCGAAAGGCGCTGTCTCGAGACGCGCCTTCGACGAATCCAAACATGATAAGGAGAATGAGTCCAACCCCCTTAATAAGCGAGCATTTCCCGATGAAGCCACCTCCGATCACCAAACGGTTATCGTGGTCACGGGCAAATGCTTCTTATTCGCAATTTTATTTCTAAAACATGGGTCTGGGTTCATGTGCCCCCTCACCCGCTGGCTTCGCCAGTCGGCCTCTCCCCCTAAAGGGGGCGAGGCGGTTCGGTTACGAGCGTTTTTTCATTACTGTCGTTTTCCTTTCTTCCCGTTAAGCGTTGATAACGTCCGGAATTTTGCGCACATTTACTTGAGGTTCTTCAGTCTGGCAAGAGGAGCCGGCAGCGCCACGGCAAGAAGCACCCAGACGCGAAATAAGAAGTGGGTGCGCATGCGCACGCTGAATTCAAGCGACTGAGCGCGGCTACTTGCAAGCCCTGCCCGAGTCCTTCATAATTCCCATTCAGTCCGGCGAGTCCGGATTGTGTTTTCGAGCCCTGATCCGCAACCATTACGGTGGTCTTTTATCACCGGCTTATCGGAGTCTCCCGCTTGGAAAGGACGCTGTTTCTGCCCGCCCTGCTTCTGGGCCTTTTCGGGATGATCATCCCGGTCTTCATGGTGACGGTCGGCCGCTTG
>JAYVQF010000213.1:0-6122 GCA_043777195.1 Thermoanaerobaculia bacterium | reverse complement strand
AGGTCTTTCCCCACGAGAATCAGCTGCATGGCCCTTTCGATGGCGGTGAGGTCGGCGGCCATGTAGGTGAGCAGTTCGCGGAAGATCTGCGAACGCAGTTCGTCAATCACCGCATCTTCAGCGAGCACTTTGCGGCAGGCTGCGGCGTCGCGGCGGGTGAAGGCGTCCACCGCCGTCTTGAGCATGGCGCCTGCCCGCTGCGCCATGAGCGGAATGTCAATGAGCGGTTTGAGCTGCGGCTGGCCGGCGAGAAAAAGCGCCCGGTGCGCGATATTCACCGCATGGTCGCCGATGCGTTCGAGATCGGCGCTGATCTTGAGGGTCATGATGGTGAGACGCAGGTCGCTGGCCACCGGTTGGAAACGGATGAGCAGCTCAATGCCGGCCGCCTAGATACGGTTCTCGAAGCTGTTGATCTCTTTCTCACGATCCAGCACCAGCCTTGCGAGCGCGGGATTGCGATCCTTGAGCGCGGTGACCGAGGTCACGAGCTGCTCTTCCACCTGGTAGGCCATGGCCAGCAGGTCTTCAGTGAGCGCGGTGCGTGCGGCGATTGCGGGGGAGATTTCGGTCATGGCTATACTCGTGAATTGAGGTTGTAATGAATTGCTGTAGGTGTCTCGATCGCGAACGCGAAGGCGCTCATCCAAACCTTCCGGTCAGATAATCTTCCGTCAACTTCTGCGCGGGTTTCAAGAACATCGGCGCGGTGTCGCCCACTTCGATCAGGTCGCCCAGCCACATGAAGGCGGTGCGGTCGGAAACGCGCGCGGCCTGCTGCAGGTTGTGGGTGACGATCACCAGGGTGAGTTTTTCCTTGAGCCGAACCATCAAATCCTCGATGCGCTGGGTGGCGATGGGGTCGAGCGCAGAGCAGGGTTCGTCCATCAGCAATACGGAGGGCTCGACGGCCAGCGAGCGGGCGATGCAGAGCCGCTGCTGCTGGCCGCCGGACAATTGCAGCGCGTTGCGGTCCAGTCGATCCTTCACCTCGTCCCACAGGGCGGCGTCACGCAGCGCCCGTTCGGCGACTTCACGCAGGCGGCGGCGATCGCGTTCTCCCGACAGGCGCAGTCCGGCGACGGTGTTTTCAAGAATGCTGAGCGCGGGGAAGGGATTGGCTTTTTGGAAAACCATGCCCACCGCCCGCCGCACCGAGACGGGATCGACGCCCGGCGCATAGAGGTCGCGCCCTTCGAGCAGCACCTTGCCGCTCACCTTCGCGCCGGGCGTGAGGTCGTGCATGCGATTGAAGACGCGCAGCAGCGTGGATTTGCCGCAACCCGAAGGGCCGATGATGGCGGTGATGCGGTTGCGCGGAAAGTCGAGGTTGACTTTCTTGACGACCGGGGTGCCACCGAAGGAGACTTCAAGGGATTCGCAGGAAAGCATGGGGTTCTTCTTTAGGTTATTTATTTTGCGCCCGCGCGCGCAGGTTAAGCGCCAGCCGGCTGCCGATGGTGATGATCAAAATGCCGCCGACCAGCACCAGGGCGCCGCCCCAGGCGAGACGGTGCCAGTCGTCATAGGGGCTGATGGCGTAGTTGAAGATGGTGTGGGGCAGCGTCGCGATCGGCTCATTGAGTCGCATCGACTCAAAGGGATTGCCGAAGGCGGTGAAGAGCATCGGCGCGGTTTCTCCTGCGATGCGGGCCAGGGCAAGAATCACGCCGGTCAACACCCCCGGCGCGGCGGCGCGCAGCGAGACCGACCAGGCCACCCGCCACGGCGCAATGCCCAGGGCGTGACCCGCTTCGCGCAGCGAACCGGGCACCAGCCGCAGCATCTCCTGCGTGGTGATGACGACGATCGGCATCATCATAAACGCCAGTGCGCCGGCGCCCGCCAAAGCGGAAAAATGGCCGGCCGGACGGACGAACAGTTGATAACCCAGAAGCCCTGTCACGATGGAGGGGACGCCCGACAATACATCGCACCAGAAGCGAATGAAGGCGGCTACGCGCGGCCGCGCGAATTCGCTCATATATACCGCGGCGCCGATGCCGAGCGGCGCGCCGACCACTAGCGCGATGCCGGCCACCACCAGGCTGCCCACGATCGCGTTCTTCAGCCCGCCGCCGGGTTCGCCAGGCGGCTGCGGCACTTCGGTGAAAAGCTTGACCCCCAGGGCAGGCCCGCCTTCGAGGATCACATGCCACAGAAAAGCAAAGAGCGGCAGGCAGGCGGTGATGGCGGCGAGCAGGCAGACACCTTCCATCAGCTTGCTGCGCACCCGCCGCCAGGTGTAATAAAAGCCGGTGGAACTCAGGCTTGCGCTCATGTCTGTGCTCCCGCGCGTTTCGCGGCCAGCCAGCGCAGCATAAGCTGCGCCAGCGCATTCACGATGAACGAGACCGCAAAGAGAATCAGGCCGAGACTGATGAGCGAGGCGATGGCGAGATCGCTGGGGGCCTCGGCGAATTCATTAGCGATGACGGAGGCCAGCGTGCTGCCGGTGCCCAGCAGGGAACCGCTGATGGCGTAGGTATTGCCGATCACCATGGTCACCGCCATGGTTTCGCCCAGGGCGCGGGCCAGCGCCAGCATGCCGGCGCCGAAAATTCCCTGCCAGCCGTACGGCAAAACCACCATGCGGATGACTTCCCAGCGGGTCGCGCCAAGCGCGTAGCCGGCTTCGCGCTGGCTGAGCGGCACCTGACGCAAGACTTCCCGCGTGACCGAGACGATGAGCGGCAGCACCATGATCGCGAGCAGCACGCCCGCCGCAAGATATCCGAACCCGATGGGCGGGCCGGAAAACATCGGCAGCTTGCCCAATTTTGGCGACAGCACTTTGTCTTCAAATTGCCGGACAAGCGGCACCAGCACGAAAATACCCCACAGTCCCAGCAGCACCGAGGGGATCGCGGCCAGCAGCTCAACGGTCATGGCGATGGGGCCGCGCAACCATTTCGGCGCGATCTCGACGAGAAAAACCGCAGTCAGCACCCCGAGCGGCAGGGCAATGAGAATGGCGATCAGGCTGGTGAAGAGGGTGCCGTAGATGAAAGAGAGCGCGCCATATTTTTCGTTTGACGGATCCCACGCGGTTGAAAAAATGAAGCCTAAGCCGTGCACACTCAGCGCCGGCCAGGCGCCGCGCGCCATGAAGACGACCAGCACCAGCAGGAGCGCGAGCAGGCTGACGGCACAGAGCCCGGTTGCGCCGCGAAAGATGAAATCCATTGCCCGCCCGCGCCGGGGCCGCTGCAAAGCGGCGCCTGGCGCGGCGGTCTGAACGATGGCGGAATCAGACATTAGATTTGATGATTCCGGCGGTAATAATCACTTCATCCGTTCGATGTCTTTTTTTAGGCGGGTCGACACCACGGCGGGCAGCGGCGCATAGTCCAGCGTCCGCGCGAGGGGCTGGCCATCGGCAATCGCCCACTTGAGGAACTCATAGATAGCGGCCTTCTTGGCCTTGTCCTTCATGCCCGGGGTGACCAGCAGCCAGGTAAAGGAGGAAATCGGGTAAACCCCCTTGCCCGGCGCGTTGGTGATGGAGACGCGGTAATCGCTCGGAATATTCGCGGTGGCTGCGGCGGCGGTCACCGAATCCAGATCGGCCGTGACAAATTCACCGGCTGCATTTTTGACTGACCCGTAGTTGATGTGATTCTGCTTCGCATAGATCAGCTCGACATAGCCGATGGCGCCGGGGATTTGCTTGATCGTGCCGGAGACGCCTTCGTTGCCCTTGCCGCCCAGGCCCACCGGCCAGGTGACGGAAGTGCCCACCCCGACTTTTCCCTTCCACTCGCTGGAAACCTTGGAAAGAAAATCCACCCAGATGTAAGTTGTGCCGGAGCCGTCGGCGCGGTGGACGACCGTGATCGCCTGATCCGGCAGGGTTCCGCAGCTGGGATTATCGGCGACGATCCGCTTGTCGTTCCAGCGGGTGATTTTGCCGAGAAAAATATCGGCCAGCACCGGGCCGGAAAAGCGCAGTCCCGGCGCCTTGAGGTTGTAAGCGGGAACGACGGCGCCCATCACCGTCGGAATATGCAGCACCGGCCGCACTTTCGAGCCGCTCAGTTGTTCGTTGGTCATGGGACCATCGGTGGCGCCGAAATCCACGGTGCCTTCGGTGAACTGGCGGATGCCGCCGCCCGAGCCGATGGACTGGTAGTTGATCTTGACCGAGGGATGCTGCCGGTTGTATTCATTGAACCACTTGGAATAAACCGGATAAGGAAATGTCGCGCCGGCGCCGGAGATGCGGACTTCCTGAGCACGCTGAGCACGGACCGCTGTGAAAACCGTGAGGCCGACCACAAGCATGGCCAGCCGGGAAAAATTTAATTTGAACATGGAATGAACTCCTGTTGATAAAGAGCCGCTCTTTGCGGACGGTAAAAGTTTGAACGAAGATGGAAAGGACTGCACGAGTGAATTGTGGCGGCGCAATATGACAAACCAATGACAGCCGGATGACGGCCGCAATACTCCCGGCCCCTAATTGGGGCAGGCAGCCCCTTTCCCCCTATAATTCTTGCTCATGACCCCGACGCCGCTCAAAATTTTGTTTCTCTGCACGGGCAATGCCTGTCGCAGCCAGATGGCCGAGGGCTGGGCCCGCCAGCTCAAGAGCGATTCGCTGGAAGTCTGGTCGGCTGGCATTCTGCCGGCGGGAATGGATCCGCGCGCCGTCCAAGTCATGCGTGAAGCGGGCGTGGATCTTTCCGGCCACCACTCCAAACCTGTGAGTGAATTGGCGGGTATTCCGTTCGACTGGGTCATCACGGTCTGCGATCACGCCAGTGAAAACTGCCCGGTGTTTCCCGGCAGTGCGACACATAAAACCCGCCGATTTCATCACGGCTTCAATGATCCGCCGTCGCTCGCACGCGGCGAAGCCGATCCCGAACGGGCGCTGAATCATTACCGCCGGGTGCGCGATGAGATCCGCGATTTCGTGATGACGCTCCCCAAGGCGCTCGATGGCTGATGAATCCAAATTCCGCGCGCATTGGGGCGAAGGGATCGGCAGCTTTTTCCTGCTGTTTTTCGGCTGTCTTGCCAATGCGGGCGATGGGGCAACCCATTCGCTCGGATTGCCCGGCATCGCGGCGGCCTGGGGACTGCTCGTCATGGCGCTGATCTATGCGCTGGGTCCGGTCTCCGGCGCCCACTTCAATCCCGCCGTCACCCTCGCCTTCGCCGCCGCCGGGCGCTTTCCCTGGCGCTGCGTGCCGGGTTATCTTCTGGCTCAGGCCGCGGGCGGCTTTGCGGCATTGGGAATTCTGCGGCTGCTGCTGGGCGACGGTGGCGGCGCGCTCGGCGCAACCCTGCCCACGATGGCGCCGCTGCCCGCGCTCGTCTTGGAATTCCTGCTCTCCCTCCTGCTCGCCTTCGTCATCATGGCGGTTTCGTCCGGGTCCAAAGAACAGGGGTTGATGGCCGGCGTCGCCATCGGCGCAACCCTCGCCTTCGAGATCATGGCTGGCGGCCCCTTCAGCGGCGCCTCGATGAACCCGCTTCGCTCCGCCGCCCCGGCGTTGATTTCCGGCTATGCCCCCGCCATCTCCTCGCTTTGGATATTCGTGCTCGGCCCGACGCTGGGCTGCATCGCCGGGGCATTACTACACGATCGCCTACTGAGCCGCGGCGAGCCTGCCCCGCCAGTTTGCTGCCCGGAAACAGCCACCTGTTCCTGAGGAAGGGTCGGCGCCACGCATCTTCCCGTTTGAAATTACAGAAAACAGAGAGGCAGGGAATACCGGTTATCGCGATCCGATAATAGAAAAATCACCCGCGGATTTTTTCCTCGGTGCCCAGATAGGCCGCGATCACTTTGGGGTCGGCTTGTACTTCCTGCGCGCTGCCTGACGCAATGGTCTTGCCATAATTCAGAACGGTGATTTGTTCGCAGATGCCCATGACGACCTGCATGTTGTGCTCGATCAATACGACCGCAAGATCGAAACGATCACGCAGGCGGTGGATGGTGTCCATCAGCGTGAGCGCCTCTTTCGAGTTCATGCCGGCGGCGGGCTCGTCAAGCAGCAGCACTTTGGGGTTGAGCGCGAGGGCGCGGGCGATTTCGATGCGCCGCTGGTCGCCGTAGCTGAGGTTTTTGGCGATGGCGCCGGCGCGATCCTGCAGTTTGAATATCTCCA
>JAYVQF010000212.1:0-23442 GCA_043777195.1 Thermoanaerobaculia bacterium | reverse complement strand
GCATCCTGAATGTTGAATTCCCCAGAGGCGATGCGCCGCAGTTTTTCAAGATGGCCGCCGCAGCCCAGCGCCGCGCCCAGCTCCTGCGCCAGCGCGCGTACATAAAAGCCGGCCGAACATTTGACATAGAAATCCACGAAGTCGGCGCCGGTTTCGGTGAATTTGCAGTCATAGATGAAAACCCGCTTGCCGGTGAGCGCCGGGGTTTCCCCGCGCCGCGCCATTTTGTAAGCGGGCACCCCGTCAATTTTTTTCGCCGAGAAGGGCGGCGGCATCTGCATCATCTCGCCGCGGTATCGCCGTTCAAACTGCGCCACCGTGTCGGCGTCCAGTGTCACCGGTTGCGCCTCGCCCAGCGGCTTGCCTGCGGCGTCCCAGGTATCAGTCGCAAACCCCAGCTTGATGCGCCCCTGATAGGCCTTTTCCCGTTCGAGAAAAAAACGGGACAGCCGCGTCGCCCGGCCGGTGAGGAGGATGAGCAGCCCGGTCGCGCTCGGATCGAGGGTGCCGGTGTGGCCGATGCCGCGAATGCCCAGCGCCCGGCGCATGAGATCCACCACATCGTGCGAGGTCGGCCCGGCGGGTTTGTCAATCAGTAGGATGCCGGTGGGTTCGTGCATCAGCTAAAAACTCGCGCCGGCGAAGGAGCCCCAGTCGCTGGGCGGGGCGATGAGCTGCAGGCCGAGGCGGTGATGGCGTGGCTCGGGTGAATGGCTGACCACCCGCGCCAGCAGAGACCAGGTGCGCTCGCCGCTGTGCACGGTCAGCGCCAGCAGCCGTCCGACTTGCATCGGCTGGCTGGAAAGTACCGCCAGGCCGGTGCGCGAGCGTTCGAGCAGGCGGGCCATGGTGGCGGGCGCACAGGGAACATCGGCGGGACGCAGCAGCGCTTCGCCAGACGCGGGACGGCGCCGCTCCACGCGGCTGGCCTCGGCATAAAGCAAGGGCTTGTCGTCCGCCTTGCCGGTTAACCGCGCGCGGATATGCGAAAGATTTTCTCCCGCAATTTCATGGCCCGGTTCAAGTGCGGCGGCCGCCTCGAAGGCGCCCAGCGCATCGCCCAAACGGCCGGCGCTGGCGGCGGTGATGCCGCGCGAAATTTCGGCGGCGACCGCCTGGCGCTGTTCGGCATGGCGCCGTTCGAGCAGCGCGGCGGCGCGCCCGAAGAGCGCGACCGCTTCGGGGGTGTCGAGTCCTTCGCGCAGCGCATCCACCACCGCCCCGGGCGAATCTTCCAGCAGCGCCGCGAGCGGCTGCAGCGCGGCGGGCAGTGATTCGGGCAGACGCGGGGGCGGCGGTAGCGCCGGTGGAAGTACAGGCGGCAACCGTTTCAGCAGTCGCGCCGCCTCGACATGGCCGGGCCGCCGTTCCAGCACCGCGCCAATGGTGGCGCGCGCGCCGGGCAGGTCACCCCGGCGCAGCGCGTCGGCGCCGCGCGCAAGTTCTTTCTCGATCGACTCGTTCTCGCGGTTGAGCGCTTCGCGCAGCGCCGACAGGTCGGCCGCCATTGCCGACGCGGTCTGATACCGATCGGCCTGCGACTTGGCCAGCGCCCTTTCGAGAATCGGCTTGAGCTCCACCGGCAATCCCAGCGCCGCAAAATTAATGGGCGGCATCGGCGCGTCGGTGATCGCCTGCATGATCTGCGGGAATGTGTCGCCGTCGAAGGGCAATTTGCCCGTCAGCAATTGATAGAGCACCACGCCCACCGCGAAGAGATCCGTGCCGGCGGTTGCCGGCAGGCGGCGGACAATTTCCGGGGCGAGATAGACCAGCGTGCCATGCACCCCCTTGTCATTGCGCACATTGGCCATCTGGTCATCCACCACCCCGAAATCCAGGATCTTGAGCCGCCCCGCTTCGGTGAGAAAAAGATTGGCCGGCTTGATGTCGCGATGGATGAAGCCCGCCGCGTGCGCAGCGTCCAGCCCGGCCAGCGTCTGCAAAATCCATTCGAGGCGCGCGTCGAGCAGCACCTCCACTTCCATCATCATGAGCTGATCGAGATCGCGCCCGCTCAGCCGTTCCATCACCAGATAGGGCGCGCCCGCTTCCTCGGTGCCGAAATCATAGATGGTGACGATGTTGGGATGGGCGAGGCGCGCCGCCGCGCGCGCCTCGCGCAAAAAGCGCTGCACCCGCTCGATGCGCTTGTTCTCGGTCAGCCCGCTAAGCGTCAACATCTTGACCGCGACCGGCCGCTCCAGCGTGGTGTCGAACGCCTCCCACACGGTGCCCATGCCCCCCTGGCCGAGCTCGTTGAGAAGCTGATATTTACCCAACGCGCGCATCAGGCGGTAAGTTTACGGGGCCGCACGGGAGAGCGTGCGGCATGTTGTCCGCCGCATCCCGTCACCCTCACCGTGACCGTCATCGTCACCGTGCCCCGTCCCCGAAAAAGGATCCTTGCGATCCTAATCCCGCTACCTTCGCACAATTTTCCGAAACCGCACATTGATTGTCATTCGCCGCCCCAGCAATCAGATTCCGAGTTGGGTGGCAATCCGACCGCTGCTGGATCCAACGATTCGAAATGATCTTCTCGAAAGATTGTGAGTCTGGAGTGAGTTACATAGCAGCTTTTGTCAGGGTGTAACGAACTGGTAACACTTGAAAAATAGGGCCAGCGATGTTTATCCCAACCCTTCAATTCGTCAACCCATTCGTTAGCGAGATAACTGATGCTCCCGTTTCTCGGAATAATCCTATAGACAGTCGCCTCGCTGTGTTCCTGGCATGGTGAACAATATCCGCGATGATACAAGATGACTAAATATTGGAATTTTCCCGGTTGAATTTGAAATTTGAAAACGTCTTTGGTCGTGGGTAAAACAGTGGTACTTGTATGCGCATCTTTTTCCGGCCCCCACTGGCAATTAAGCGCATGCCATTGGCGTCCATCAAGCGCCACAACACAAACCAACTCGGAATTGAAATTGCCAAATTTCAAAAAAAGCAGCATAGCGTGTTGGGTTCCCTGAATGCGTACGGGCATCCGCACAATTGAAAGATCGGCATCTAGAGACTCTTCATTCGGCAACCCGCGGCTCTTGCTGATCGCGGCCAGCCATTCATCCTCTTTTCCAGTCAACGGATCATCGTCGGGCGTTTTTCCAGCGGCGAGATTGGGTTGGTGCAGGCACTCGCTGATCAGGTAATCGGGCACATTTTCACGCGTTAATCGCGTGGGTTCGGCAACGGGTTTCCCGGCGGCAAGTCCGGTGGTCATCGCGGTCATGACCGCAAGGAGCTGATAGCGCATGAGTTGAGTTTAACAGAAGTATGGAGGCGATCAGGGTGAACTCTTTTTCCTGTCATTTCCCCTCCTAAAACGGCCTATTTATTTCCCTGAAATCCCACCTCAAACCGGGTAAAATTTCCCTCTCGGAAAACGGAATTTAGCGGAACCCAATTGTCCCGTTTTTTACTGCGACGAACCCCTCGTTGCAGCGTCTGAAAACCTGAACCCCAAGCCCCAAGCCCTCATACCGCCATGACCCAAGAACTATTCGCCAACATCCAGAAAGTGCAGATCGAGGAAGAACTCAAGAAATCTTACCTCGACTATGCCATGTCGGTCATCGTCGGGCGTGCGCTGCCCGATGCGCGCGACGGTATGAAGCCGGTGCAGCGGCGCATTCTTTATTCGATGCACGAGCAGGGCAACCATCCGGGCAAGCCCTACCGCAAATCGGCGCGTATCGTCGGCGATGTCATCGGCAAATACCATCCCCACGGCGACACCGCGATTTACGACGCTATGGTGCGCATGGCGCAGGATTTTTCCCTGCGCTACCCGCTCATTGACGGACAGGGCAACTTCGGCTCGGTGGACGGCGATCCGCCCGCGGCGTATCGTTACACGGAAGCCCGCATGGCGAAGACCGCCAGCGAGATGGTGGCCGACCTCGATAAAGACACCGTTGATTTCATTCCCAACTACGATGGCCAGGAGCGCGAACCGTCGGTGCTGCCGGCGAAATTGCCGGGGCTGCTGCTCAACGGGGCCACCGGCATCGCGGTCGGCATGGCCACCTCCATCCCCCCGCACAATGTTTCCGAATTGTGCGACGGCCTGGTGGCGCTCATTGACGATTCGGAGATCGACCTCAAGGGGCTGATGAAGCATATCAAGGCGCCCGATTTCCCCACCGGCGCGCAGATCTGCGGCCGCGAGGGGATCATTGCCGCCTACGAGACCGGGCGTGGCCGCACCGTCATGCGCGCCAAGGTGCACACCGAGGATTTGAAGCGGCGCGACAAACAGGCCATCATCATTGATGAAATTCCCTATGCCGTCAACAAATCGACGCTGATCGAAAAGATCGCCGACCTGGTGCGCGAAAAGAAAATCGAAGGCATCACCGACATCCGCGACGAGTCGAACCGCGAAGGCATGCGCGTGGTGCTCGAGCTCAAGGCGGGCGAACTGCCCGAAGTCATCCTCAACAATTTATTCAAGCACACCGACCTGCAAACCACCTTCTCGATGATTTTCCTCGCGATTTACGAGGGGCAGCCGAAGGTGATGGGGCTGAAGGAACTCCTGCGGGTCTTCCTCGAACACCGCAAGACCGTCGTGGTGCGCCGCACCCGTTTCGAATTGCGCGCCGCCGAAGCCCGCGCCCACATCCTCGAAGGGCTCAAGATCGCGCTCGACAATCTCGATGCGGTCATCCAGCTCATCCGCAAGGCGGCTTCGCCCGCCGAGGCAAAGGAAGGCCTGCGCCTCAAGTTCAAGCTGAGCGACATCCAGGCGCAGGCGATTCTCGATCTGCGGCTGCACAAGCTCACTTCATTGGAGCGGGAAAAGATCATTGCGGAATACCTCGAAGTCCTCAAGGAAATCTCCCGCCTCACCGAACTCTTGGGTTCTGACAAACTCCAGTGGGCGCTCATCCGCTTTGAAATTCTCGAAGAAAAAGAAAAATTCGGCGACAAGCGCCGCAGCGAAATCGTCAAGCCGATCGGCGAATTCTCCATGGAAGAATTGATCGCCGACGAGGAGATGGTCATCACCGTCTCGCACGGCGGCTACCTCAAGCGCACCTCACTCGACACTTACCGCGCGCAGCGGCGCGGCGGCAAGGGGCGCATCGGCATGGCCATCAAGGACGAGGATTTTGTCGAGTGGATGTTCGTCGCCTCGACCCACGCCTACCTGCTGGTCTTCACCACGCACGGCCGACTGCATTGGGTGAAAATTTACGATGTCCCCGAAGTCTCCGCCGCCGGGCGCGGCAAGCCGGTGCAGCAGCTCATCAAGCTCGACCACGGCGAGGATGTCGCCGGCGTTCTCGCCACCAAGGATTTCCCCGAGAAGGAATACCTGGTGTTCGCCACCCAGCGCGGGGTCATCAAGAAAACCTCGATGGACCAGTTCGCCAATGTGCGCGCGGTCGGCATCAAGGCGATTGAATTCGAGGAGGGCGATTCCCTCATCGCGGTCGGCCGCTCGAATGGCAAGTGCAAGATCATGCTGGCCTCCAAGCTGGGCCAGGCCTGCCTCTTCGAGGAAAAGGATGTGCGCTCGATGGGCCGCGGCGCCATGGGCGTCATCGGCATGCGCCTGGACGCCAAGGACGAGATCATCGAGATGGATGTGCTGCCCGCCGACGGCGACATCCTCACCATTACCGAAAAGGGCTACGGCAAGCGCACCCCCATCAACGAGTACCGCGAAACCAAGCGCGGCGGCAAGGGCGTCATCAATGTCAACATCACCGAAAAGAACGGCCCGGCGGTGGGCGTGAAATATGTGGTGGGCGACGAGCATGTCATCGTCATGACCGAGCAAGGCATCATCATCCGCACCCCAGTGGACGCCATCTCCCGCATCGGCCGGAATACGCAGGGGGTTCGGGTCATCAACATTGATGCGGGCGATCGCGTCGTGGCGGTGGCCAAGCTGCCGAAGGAAGACGAGGCGGTTGAAGAGAAAGAGAACTGAACAGTCGGCGTTGAATTCTGAATTGTAGGGGCGACGCAAGCGTCACCGCGTTCATCTGAAAGCGCATGACGGATCGCGCAAATTCCGTGCAACACATTACAGCAAGCGGCGCGCCAAGCAGTCTTGGCACGCCGCTTGCGTCGCTTTACGGTTACGCTGACGAATCACGCGCGCTCCACGATTGGGGACATGATGGCGGCTAGTGATCTCAACTGGCGCCGCAACTGATCGTTAATTACCGGAGCAAATTCAGGTTTTCTACATGTTGCGCATTGACCATACGGCAGCAGGGGTGAGTCGATCGCGTGCGGCGTGCAATGCAGGATTCGCGCTCAGAACCGGATCTTTCCATAACCGGTCCACCCAGGCGTCGGCAATTTCTGCCAGACCATAAACTCCGCCAACCCGGGTGTACAGCGCGAGCTTGAGCGGCACCGGCGCAGATACGGGGTCGGCTGGGAAAAGTGAACCTGTCGACAAAATCATTGCCGACAGCCCCGCCCATCGAAAGATGGAGGTGCGGCATTTCATTTCCCTATCATGCCACTCCTGAACGCGCAAGTCAACGGCAGGCTGTGGCACTGGCAATTAGTCATTGCTCCGCGAATATACACTGCAGCCCGCTCAGCAAACACCACACCTTAAGGTGCTCACCTGCAATCTGCCGCCCATTCCCGCGCCATGGCCATACACTCACGCCCATTTTGTACCCACACGAATCCGCGAAGAGCCAAATTTTTTATTTGATCCCGACAATCTACTGGGTGTCCTTCGTGACCTGGGCGGTAAATTTTCCCCTGTAATCACTGCGGATCAGCAGCAGCCCGTCGCGGGATCGCAGCCGCCGACGGCCTGTTCACCAGACGAAGCCTCATCCGGTGCGCAGCAAGGGTCGCCGGGGGCGCAGCAGGCGGCGTCAGAATTTTCCGCTGCAATCGGCAACGCACCGGTGGAGATCGCGCGGCCGTCGCCTCGAATCAAACTGAAGTGGCCGGCATAAGGGGCGCGGGCGAGCTTGGCGAAAGTGTCGGTGCAAATTTCCACGAGCTCGTTACGCGGGAAAAGATGCCCCTCCTCATCCACCGTGAACTTGAAGGGGCCGCGGTAGATCGCCTGCTGGCCGATGAATTTGCAGCCGGCGGTTTTTTCAAACTTCCAGCCGCGCACGGTAAGCGAGAAGAATTTGTACCCCTCGACGGTTTTCCAGTAGGTTTTTCCCAGCACTTCCAAGCCATAGAAGCCCGCCCGTTCCAGCTCGGCAAGAAACTGCTGCTCGGTGAGCGCGCCGGAGATGCATTCGCCCCAGAGTTCGTGATTGAGGCGCAGGTAGGGCGGCACATCCACTTCCGACACGATGTCGGAAATCACAATGCGCCCGTGATCCTTGAGCATGGTCCACATTCCGGCGAAGACTTTGCGCTTGTCGGGCGAAAGATTGATCACACAGTTGGAAGTGATCAAATCCACCGAGCGATCCTCCACGGGCGGCGCCTCGAGATAGCCTTTGCGGAATTCGGCGACATCATAGCCGAGGTTGGCGGCCACTTGCGCCTTGTTGCGGTTGGCGACCTCCAGCATCGGATCGGTCATGTCCACGCCGATGGCTTTTCCCTGCGGGCCGACATATTTCGCGGCGATGAAAATATCAATGCCGCCGCCGGAGCCGAGATCCACCACGGTCTCGCCGGGCTGCGGCTTGGCCTGGGTGATGGGGGAACCGCAGCCATAGAAACGGTCCATCACCTCGGCGGGAATGTGGCGCACCGCCTCGGCGTCATATTTGATTGGGCAGCACAGGCCGGGCTGCGGTTGCTCCGCCGCCGCGCCATAGTAATCGCGCACGATGGCGCGCGAATTGTCCACATCAAAGGCCAGCACGCAGTTGGAGTGCATCAGCCCGACCTCGAAGGAGGCCGCGTCATGCACGGCGGATGAGCCGCACACCGTGCCGGTCTGACCCATCGCGTGGTAAATCACCGGGCCGGCGAAACCCGATTTCGCGTTGAAGGCGCGGCGGCCGCCCTCGGCCAGCTCCACCACCGCCCGCTTGAGGGCGCCGAGCTGGAGCGGATAATAGGGATCGGAGCCGAGAAAATCGCCGCGCCCGAAAATGCTTTCGGCGTAGAAGAACGAATGCTCGACATCGCCGCCGCCAGTGAGGAATTTCCAGGGATCGGAATGCGCCCCCGCCTTCGCCTGCACGCTGGCGCCGCGCAGCCGCTGCAAGACCGGCGCGCCGCGCCAGATGTCGGCCAGCGACTGCACGCGAATATCTCCGCAGGCGAGCGGTCCGTGGCCCGCGAAAGCCGCGGAGGGATAGACCTGGCCGTCGGAATAAACGCACAGCGATTCCCAGCCCGCGAGGCCGAGATCGAGTTTCACGCCGGGACGGCCATCCACGCGCGCCAGATACGCCTCGTGATTGTCATAGCGCACGCCCGCCTGCGCTGCGGCGACGCGCATGCGGTCATGCAACGCCAGCAATTCTTCCGCCGCCGGAAACGCCTCCGTCTTGTCGTCGAGAATCCGGCCGCGCCGGTGCAGCCACATCAGATGGACGGATTTGGCGCCATGCTCGGCGGCGAGGCCCGCAAGTTTTTCCAGCCCCTCAATATTTCCCGTGGTCACCGCGGCGGTGAGCGAGACTTCGAAGCCGAGCTTAGACAAGGTGCGCACGCCTTCGAGGACTTTGCCGAAGGTGCCGTGGCCGCGGATGGGATCGTTTTGTGCCGCGGTGGCGCCGTCCAGCGAAACTTGCAGTTTCAATTTTTCCCGGTCGGCGTGCATCAGCTTTTCCAGACGCTCGCCGTTGAACAGGGTGGCGTTGGTGAGGACGATCAGCTCGCGTCCGTGGTGGCGGGTGATGTGCTCGCTGAGCTCGAAAAAATCGGGGCGCGCATAGGGCTCGCCGCCGGTGCAATAGAAGCGCTCGACGCCGAGCGCGACGCCGTCGTCCACTACTTTTTTCAGGAGATCGAGCGGCAGGCCGAGATCGCCATCAGGGCCGGAGGCCACCAGGCAGTGGGTGCATTTGAGATTGCACAGCTGGTTGGTGTGCAGCCACATTTCGCTGAGCTTTTCGGTTTTCAAATAGTGCGAGCGGCCGAGATAGGGGGCGCGGTGATAGGGCGCGGGCGACACCAGCTGCCGCCGCTCCAGTTCATTGACGAAGGAATAGACCTGCTGCAAGGCCGCGCCGGCTTCCAGATTTTCCTGCCGCGCATATTCGCCGAGAATTTCCCCCAGCGAGCGGCGGCCGTCGAGCAGCGCAACGATGCGGGCACCGCGCCGGTCGGTGGCGATCCAGTTGGGCGCCTCGCCGTCGAGGAAAAAATGCAGGGGGCCTTCCGCAAAGCGGGTCAGTGCGGGGGTGTGCAGGATGGCGGTGGAATTCCAGAGCATGAGTGGCCTCGTTAAAAAACACGAAGGATGTCAGATCTTATGATGTAATCAGCGGATGACGAAATATACTGCCGCCGCCAGCGCCGCGGCGAGCGGCAGGGTGGTGACCCAGGCGGTGAGGATGAGGAGAATGGTTTTCCAGCGCGCGGTGCCGCTCACCGCGGCGATGCCAAAGAGCGAGCCGACGGAGACATGGGTGGTGGAAACCGGCAGCTGTTTCCAGGAGGCGAGAATGACCAGGATGGCGGTGACGAGCGAACCGACAAAGCCTTGCTCGCCGTCCATGGTGGTGATTTTTTCGGACATGGTTTTCGCCACCCGCCGGGTGAAGAGCAGTCCGCCCAGCAGCATCAGCGCCGCGACCGCGCCCATCGCCAGCGCCTTGGAGTTTGCGCCCCCGGAAATGCCGCCAGCCACCCCCGCCACAGCGGCGCCGGCGACCAGTATCCCGGCAATTTTCGGGGTGTCATTGAGACCGCGCGCGAAGGAGACCAGGCCACCCGTGAAGAACTGTCCCGCTTCAAAAAACCGCTGCGCGGAAAAGGAGAACAGTTTTCCGGCAAAGCGGGTTTCACAGTTTTGCACTTCGTCGAGGGTCAGCGTTTTTCCCGTGGCGGCAAGCATGAGGGCGCCGCCCCGGTTGATGACCGGCACATAACATTGCTCCACGCAGAGGCAGAGCTGCTTTTCCACCCGCACCGCCTTGAGCCCGAAGCGAAAGAGCGTCGCGAGAATCGCCGTGGCCGCGGCGGCGAGCAGGGGCGAGAGCAGCAATGGCAGGACGAATTTCTTGCCGAGGACCGCCCACACCAGCTGTCCGGGCCCAACCGCCACCAGTCCGGCGCCGATGAGCGCGCCGAGCAGGCCGTGCGTGGTGGAGACGGGAATTCCCAGCCGGGTGGCGAACAGGATGGTGATCGCCGCGCCCAGCCCCACCGCCAGGAGATACCGGCCATCCACCGCGAAGCTCGCCGGCAGCAGCCCGCCACCGCCGAAGGCCTTCAGCAGCCCGGCATTGATGTAAAGCGCCATGGGGATCGCGGCGATCGCGCCTGCCAGGGTCATAAAATTCGCCCAGGTGAGCGCGGTCTTGAGGCTGGCCATGCGGCTGCCAACCAGCGTAGCGATGCCTTTCGCGTTATCGTTGGCGCCGTTGGCCAGCGCGACCAGCAGTCCCGAAATCCAAATGAAAATCAGCATGGGGGCCTTCGTAAAGAGAATTTTTTTGTAATTAAATCTGCCCGGTCAACCGGGTACGCGGCGGGAAAATTCCATTCCGCGCGCAAGGTGGAAATGAAAGATCGCGCGCTCATTCAGCCTTCAGCTTCAAGGCCCGGCGCAGCGCAGAAAAATATTCCAACGGCTGTTTGCCCCAGGCTTTCTCCTGAGCCGCTTGCGAAAAATCACCGCCGAGATCGCCGTAATAACTGTAAATCACGCGGCTGCGAGCCGGGCCGAGCGGCGTGATGCGCGTCCGCCCCTCGATGTGGCCGATGCGTACGCCTTCCTGCGGATCGCCGGGGCGGGCTTCACCGCGCCATTCCAACTGATAACCGCCGCCGTCTGTTTTCGTCATCTCATGGCGGACCATGCCGTCGCGATTCTTGAGCGGCCACGGGTAATGCCAGACCAGGTGCAGCCGGGCGGCCGACTCTTTCGTTTCAATGACGGCGGCGCTTTTGAGGCCCGGGCCGAAAAGCGCCGCGTAGTTCGCATAGCCCGACAGCAGCGCCGCGATTTTCTCCGCCGCCATCGGCAGCTCCGCCGTGCCACGCACCCAGGCGGGGCCGGAAGGTTGCCGGGCGAGCTCCACCGTGACCCCCGACTCGCTGAACCAGGGCTTGAAATCGCCATCGGCGGGCGCCGCGCCAGGCAACAGCGCCAGTACGAGTGTCATCACCGTGAAGGAAAAAATCCACCGTTTCATGCGCAGCTCCGCACAGCCGCGTGGTGAAGGACCCATCGGTATAGCAGCAGGCAAATCGCGATCATCACGCCATCCTCGATCACGGTGCCCCAGCCCAGCGGCCGGGCGAGGAACACGCCGAAGCAGCCACAGTTGTCGAGGCGGATGCCGCGCAGCAGCGTGAGTATGGAAAGCGCCGCATAGGCGCCGTGTAATAGCAGCGCTGTGAGCGCGGCGGCGGGCAGTTTTTTTCCGGAGAGCAGCCAGAAGGCGAGCAGCAATTCGAAAAGCGGAATGAAGAAGGCCAGCGGCAATTGCAGCCCGCCGGGAAAAATCTCGTAATGACTGAGCACCCGCGCAAAGCCGGGAATATCGAGGAGCTTGCCGGTCGCGGTGGTGACCAGCACCAGAATGACAAAGCCGCGAAGCGCCAAGGCCAGCCGCTGTCGCCACGAGGCGACGCTGTACGCAGCCGGAGAATGAATCGCGGCCTCAGTCATTGGCGAATGGTTTCCCCGGGGTCATTGTCCTGTCCCCTCGAGAACCGGTAGTGGCATGGCCTGGCCCGCGGGCTGCGCCAGCATCTGCTGGTAAAAACTTTCGCGCGCCCCCCCGGCATTCATTTTGCACATCGGCACCATCTCGCCGTTCACCGGCAGCTTGAAGACGCAGGCGGCGAGCCGTTCCTGGCCCAGCGGCGTGGCGGCTTCATCCGGGTTCATGAAATGGTGGCTGGTGAGGGTGAGGGCTTCCAGCCGGCCGCGGCCGGTGACGAGCCTGGCAATGAGACGGGTGAGACCAAAGCCCAGTTCGCTTTGCACGCGCAACATGAGCCAGCGGCGCGCCGGACCCACCGCCCAGCGCGGAGCCTTGAGAAACAGACCGAGCGTCCGGGCCTTGCGCTCCAGCCAGCGGTCATCGCGGTAATTCATGCCGCTCAGGCGGTTCGCCGAATAGCCTGCATAAAATTCCACATCTTCCGGGGCGCTGCGCAGCAGTTGCATCAGCTTCACCGGCCGGTCGCCTGCGGTGTAACCAATCAGCGGCACCACGCGGGTACAATCTTCGTGGCCGAAATGAATGGGGCCCGTTTCGTTGGGCAGATCAAGGCCGAAGTCGCGCGTCGCCTTGTTGACTTCATCCCATAGGGATTGCGGCGTGACGCCGTGCAGTTCCTTGCGCGTGCGGCCGACCATCGCCAGCGGCTGGAAGCTGATGAGGCCGAATGTGTCGCGATTGCGGATCAGCCAACGCACCACCGCGGCGACATCCGGCAGGTTCTGCTCGGTGATGGTCATCGTGGTGGCGGCGCGCAAAGGCAGGCCGGTGCGCTTGCGGGCGGTGCGGATGAGCGCCGCGAACTCGTCGCGCAGCGGCAGCAGCTCCAGTTCGGATTTCGGCACGGGATAGCCGTCGCGCCCGCGCATGGTGATATCCACATGGATGGAGATTTCCGTCAGCCCGCCCTCGACCATCAGTCTTTCCAGCAGGCCCGGCTCCAGCCGCAGGCGGTCGCCGTGCGTCATCACCATGGGGATGATGCCGATGGCGCGGGCATGGCGCAGCACCGCCAGTAATTCTTCAATGGGTCGCAGCGTCACCTCGCCGTCGGTGATCTGGACATTGGCCTTGGGGCCCAGGTGTGCGCGCAGCGCGTCGAGCTGGGCAAGCACGCCGGCGAGAGGCATGTTGGGAATCTGGTTGGCCTCTTTGCCGAGATAGCAGCCGGTGCAGGAAAAATCGCAGCGCGGGTTGATGCCAATGGTGGCGCCGCAGCCGGTGGATTGACGGCCGAAGCCCTGCATGGGATAGTCGCGCAGCACCTGCGGAATTTCCCGCCAGCGCGCGTCAAGGATAGCGAGCTTCTCGGTGTCCACGGGATGACGCACGATGCGCCACAGGGATTTCAGGGAAATGGGCTGGCCGAGCATGAGGAATTGACGGGTTGAAGCGTGGTGCCGCGCCGCTCAGCGTTTCCAGTCGTTGAGTTTCCAGTCGTAATCGTCGAATTCCAGGCGAACCTTGCCGTCTGCGGCGGCCACCTGTTTCTGCTGCGCCGCGCTGAGATATTTTTTCACGAAGGTTTCGCCGCCGCCGCCCCACTGATCGAAATCCTCCTTGAACCACTTGAGGATTTTGGTGACGCGGATCGTCACTTTGCCATTTGCGGATTGCAGGCGGGCGCCATTTGGACCGGCGAGAAAACGGCGCACCTGATCATCCAGCTGGGCGTCCAGTTGTGCGCCGGTGTAAGCCTCGGTGCGCAGCGAGGGACAGCTGCGGGCGGCGCAGTTCACGGCGAAATGAATGCGCGGATCCTTGAAGCCCTTGCGAATGCGCTCCACTTCGAGGGTGTCGAGCGACATCTTGCCGCCTTCCCAGCGCACCCAGTCCTTTTTGAACACGCTGTAGGGATTGATGCCGGTGGAGAGATCCTTGATGGAGCCAAGCGGGTAATGATCCGCGATCATCCCGGTCACGGTGATATTGTAGAGGTTGATCCAGTAAGCTTGCAGCTCCTTGGGATTGAGCTCCGCAATGCGCACCTTCGCCATCGCACCGCGCAGGCTGTCGAGGCGGGGCTGTTCTTTCGCCTTCAGGCCGGCGTAATCCATCCCCTTTTCCGGCGAGTAATAACCGCTGAGCAGCGCGTTCCAGGCGGAGTAGTCAGGATCGGCGGCGCGCAGCGGCGCGGCGGCGAGGAGGCCCGCGAGTGAAAACGACAGTGAAAGCGAAAGCAGCGGGTGGAACTTCATGGCTACCTCTTTTTAATCTCGGAGTAAACAGAAACCATTCGCAGGGCAATCGGATTCTGACGCCTCACCCCGCAACCCATCTTGCGCGGTTTCTATTCCCGCACTCCGGTCAATCGCACGGCGCTATTATTCCATCCGCCCGGAATCATTGCCCGGCGCACGGTGCACCCAGCGCAATATTTTCGCCAGCAGCCGCTGCCGGCCGGGCGTGAGTCGGCGGCGATTCCACTGGTCGCCGGCCTTGCGGATGGCGTCCGCCTGGGTCGGATAGGGATGAATCACCGTCGCGAGCGCGCTGAGCGGGATCTTGCGGCTGATCGCGAGGGTCAACTCGCCGATCATCTCGCCCGCATGCGCAGCCACCAGCGTCGCGCCAAGAATCTGCCCGCGCGGACTCACCCGCAACTTCAAAAGGCCGCCCGCCTCACCGTCCAGCTTCGCCCGATCCACTTCCGCGAAGGGAACCTTGATGGTTTCATAGGCGATTTTGCGCGTTTCCAGATCGCGCGCCGAGGCGCCCGCGTGCGCGATTTCAGGTTCGGTGTAGGTGCACCAGGGCATGACCGTGCGGGAAAATTTTTGCGCGGGCAAAAAAGGGAAGAGCGCGTTACGCACCGCGATGCGCGCCATGGCATCAGCAGCGTGGGTGAATTTGTAAACCGAGCAGATGTCTCCCGCCGCATAGATGCGCGGGTTGCTGGTGCGCAGCCCGTCATCCACCGACACCCCGGCGCGGTCGTGTGAGACGCCCGCTTTCTCCAGTTGCAAACCCTCGACATTCGGTGCCCGGCCGATGGCGACCAGAATCTCGTCGGCCGCGAGCTGCCGCGCCGTGCCCTCTTTTTCGTAATGCAAAATTTTTCCCATCGCCGATTCGACGGAGGTCAAGCGTGCGTCGGAGATCACGGTGATGCCCTCCCGCTGAAATTGGGCCGTGAGCAGCGCCGCTGCCGCGTCATCTTCGCGCGGCAACATGCGCTTGCCGTCGGTGAGCATCGTGACTTCCGTGCCGAAGCGGCGGAATGATTGCGCCAGCTCGCAGCCGATCGGCCCGGCGCCGATCACGACAAGTCGGCGCGGCAGGGCGGTGAGATTGAAAATGGTTTCGTTGGTCAGCGGCCGCGCCTCCGCGAGTCCGGGCACGGCGGGCAGCACCGGTCGGCCGCCGCTGGCGATGACCGCCCGGCGAAAGCGCAGGGTGCCGCCGGCGGTTTCAATCGTGTCGGGGCCGGTGAAGCGCGAGTCGCCGAGAAAAACATCCACGCCCAGGCTCTTGAACCGGGCGGCGGAATCGGTGGCGCTCAGTTCGCGGCGCAGCTTGCGCATGCGTGCCATCACCGCGGCGAAATCGACTTCAATCGCGCCCGTATGCACCCCGAATTCCCCCGCCGCTCTTGCGGCCGCCGCCGCGCGCGCCGCGCGGATCAGCGCCTTGGAAGGGACGCAGCCGATATTCAGGCAGTCGCCGCCCAGCGCCCGCCGCTCCACCAGCGCCACGCTGGCGCCCAACGCCGCGCCGATGGCGGCGCTCACCAGCCCGGCCGTCCCCCCGCCGATGACCACGAGGTGATAGAGCGGCCGCGGCGCGGGATTGCGCCAATTTTCCGGGCGGACATGGCCAAGGAGGGCCACATTGTCCGCATCCATCGGCGACAGCTGCAACGGATCCTGCTTCAGCCACTCCCGCATCGGCATCTCCCTGAATAAAATCGCGCCGTTCGTCGCGTGATTTCCGCGCGTAAAAAAAACCGGAGCATACCGGCAAACCGGAGTAATTCGATTTTATTTCCGGCGGGTTATTTTCTCGGCATTATTTCCGGTTCGCCCGAGTGGCGCTGAGGATTTCCTCGATCAGCGCGAGATGGGCCGCGATCGCGCGCGGCCAGTCGTGGCGGGCCAATACCTTGGCGCGGGCAGCCGCATCGAGCTGGGGCGGGTCGGCCGCTGCGGCGCGAATGGCGTTGATCCAAATCCCAAGTTCTTCCGCGTCATAAATCGCGGCGGACACATAGCGCGGCGCGTCCCCGAAGGATTCACGGAAGGGCCTGATGTCGCTGCATAGGACCGGGCAATTTGCGGCGATGGCTTCGAGAACCGGCAGGCCGAAGCCTTCATCCCGGCTGGGCGCCGTAAGGGCGGTGGCGGCGCTGAATAATTTCGCCAGTTGCGCATCCGTCTGCCGCGGCAACGACTCCACCCCCGGCGGCGCTTTCTTCGGGCCACGCACCCATTTCACCAGGATGGGCCGTCCGGCAGATTCATTGGCGCGGGCGATGAGCAGGCCCCGTTTGCGTTCTTCGCGGCCCGCAAGGCAGAGCAAAAACGGGGGGGACGCGGGATTCCGGATCGGGGCGGCTGGGGCGGAAATCCCAGGCGGGATTACACGCGGAGACTGCCGGTTCGGATATCGCATGGCGATGTTTTCCGCCTGCGTCGAGGTCAAGGAAACCATGGCCGCCGCCTGCTTCGCCGCGCGCTTTGCCTGGGAGATTTTGTAACGGCGCTGCAAAAAACCATAATCCTCCGGGAAGGTCTCGAAGAAGAGGTCGTGCGTGGTCACGATCGACGGGATCTGAATTCCCCGCGGCAATTTGAAGTCCGGCTGATAGAGCAATGAATAATTTTCGGCGAGTCCCGGCAGGTGAAATTCTTCCAGCCACAGTCGTGCGCTGGGAATGGGGGGTGGCCGCCAGACCACCAGGCGCTTCGCGGGCACACCCATGAACTTCGCCGCACCGGCGCGCGTGCAGACGACCGTCACCCGCTCATCCGCCAACGCGAGCCTGCGCCCCAATTCGGCTGCATAACGCCCCACGCCGCCGCCTGAAACGGCTGCCAGCCCGTTGAAAAGAATCCGCGTAGTCATGCGCCCGGCAGTTTAGCGGGTTGCGAGAAGAATTTTAACCGCCAAGGCCGCCAAGAAATTCTCAGCCTGGCTCTGAACAGAATTGTTGGTTTGCAGATGCTCTAGCTTCGTCTTGGCGATCTTGGCGGCCTTGGCGGTTGAGATCTGTTTCCGCTTATTTCTTCGTCCACGGCGCAGGCCAGACCAGCGGGCCGCCGCCGGTGACGGGGTTGAAGCCGCGCGCGCGGTAGGCGGAAACATAGTCCACATAATTTTGCGCCTGCTGTTTGAGCGAGGCGATTTCATCCGCGGTGAGCGGCCGCTTCACTTGCGCGGGGGAACCCAGCGCAAGATGGCCGGCGGGAATGCGGGTGCCGGGGACGACCAACGCGCCGGCGGCGACGATGCAGTCGTCTTCGATCACCGCCCCGTCCATGATGGTCGCCGCCATGCCGATGAGCACGCGCGAGCCGAGGGTGCAGCCATGCAATACCGCGGCGTGGCCGACCGTCACTTCGTCGCCGATCGTCGTGGAAAACCGTTCCCGCGTGCAATGCACCACCACGCGATCCTGCAGATTGGTGCGCTCGCCGATGTGGATTTCATGCACATCGCCGCGAACAATCGCGCCGAACCAGACCGAGGAATGTGCGCCGATCGTCACTTCCCCGATCACCGCGCAACCGGGCGCAAGAAAAACGGTGTCGTGAATCTGTGGTGCGTGGTCGAGACGGGGAAGGGCGAGGAGGGACATGGGCGTGGGGGGACGAGAGATTGATTTTAGCGTGGGCAGTGGGGGACTAATTAAATCCGAGACCCTACTGCGCCTTGGGCCAAAAGCTCACGCTCTGCTGCCGGCCGCCGTCGATGAAATGCAGCGTCACATTCCACTCCCCCTTTTCATCCACGGGCAGCTCGCCGCTATAGCCGCCGCTCCCGTAGTCGACGAAAGTGATGAGGGTGCGCGCGCTATCGGACGGACGGTGGGCTTCACCGCTGAGAGCCGCGCCGGGCAGCGCTTTGCTCTGATAGAAAAGGTGGACATCGAGATGGACGGTGTGGCCGGGGGCAAAGGGATAGGGCGTCGGCGTCAGTTCGACATGGTAGGCGGCGATATCACTGCTGAACGGCAGTTTTTCCGGGGGCGGCGGCGGAGCGGGGCGCGTTTTCCAGTAAATCAACCCGGCGATTCCACCCAGCGCCAGCAGCACCAGCAGGATAGTTTTGAGCGAGATCGCTTCGATCGGTTTTTTGGGGGGCGGCGGGGCGATTCCGGGCATCGGCATGCTTGGATTTTAACGCTGATGACGGACACCGATCCGGGAGCATCCCGTTAACATTCCCGGGTGACGCCGCCGCGCATTGATTTTCTGTTCGTCCGCCTGGGGGCGCTGGGTGATGTGCTGCGAGCGCTGCCTTTCGTGCGCGCCTTCGCGAAGGAAAATCCGGAGAAGCGGATCGGTTTTCTCACCCAGGAATTGTCGCTGCCGGTCATTCAGGGAATTCCCGAAATCTCCGCGCCGCTGCTCTTCCCGCGCAAAGCGTTCTCGGGTCACGGGCCGTTCGGCTGGATTCAGGCGGTGCGCTGGGCGCGCAGTAAAAAACAGTGGCTGCGCGAGAGCGGTTCGCCGCAGGTGATTGATCTGCACGGCACCTACAAATCGGCGCTCATCTCCCGGCTCATCGCGCCCGTCGGCCTGATCGGCTTTCCCCGCCGCGAAACCAAGGAGCCGGTGCAGTGGCTTTATCCCGAAAAATTTTCCTTGCCGGAAATCATTCCCAGCCGTTTCGCCCGCTATGAGGCCGCCTTTCGTACGCTCGGGTTGAAGGGCAATGGCTTGACCGGCTTGCCGTTGGCGGAAAAATATCGCGAGGCCGGCGCCCGCGCCGCAGCAGCGGCCGGTGGAAAGCTTGCGGTGCTGGTGGTGGGAACTTCCCACAAGGAAGCGTACAAACGCTGGCCCGCCGCGCGTTTCGGCGAACTGGCCATGCGGCTGAAAAACGAACTCGGCCTGGCGCCGGTCATCGCCTGGGGGCCGGGCGAAGAGTCACTGCGCGACGCGGCTTTGGCTGCATCGAGAAGCGCCGCCGCCGGCCATTCCGCCGCCGCGCTTCCGCTGTTGCCCCTGCTCGAACTTTTCGGACTGATGGAGCACGCCGCGCTGGTCGTCTCCTGCGACACCGGCCCGCTGCACGCCGCGGCCTTGCAGGGAAAACCGGGCGTCGCCATTTTTGGCGCCACCGACGCGACGCTCAATCAGCCGTGGGGAAATTCCTTCGTCGTCGTCAAGGGAAATCCCGAGCCATGGGAAAAAGAATATCGCGGGCAGGAGAAATGGATGGAAGCGGTAACGGTCGAGTCGGTGATGGTGGCAGCTCAGAAGGCCATCATGAAGCCGTCGCAGGTCACCTGAATTATTTCGGGTCCGTTTTTTCCCCGATCGCCTCGCGCTTGACGCCGTAGGTTCCGCCCCACGCATCCGTCATCTGGCTGCGCACTTCCCAGAGTTCGGGAAAGAATTTCTGCCGCATGCCTTCGTTCAAAAGATCCACCGGGCGCCCCTTGAGGGATTTCGACCCGAGGCCGATGGAGCGGTGAATGAGCTGGATGTGGTGGTAGCGGAATTTCTGGAACAGCTCGTCGTATTCGATCAGCGCCTCGGCGACCATGTACGCGTCGTCGTGTTTGTATTCGGAGTCGTAGATCTTTTCGACGGTCAGTCCCTGTTCATCGAGATAATATTTTTTATAGGAGTCCCAAATCGGCTGAACCATTTTTAGCAGGGTGCGAAACCCCGGCGACTCTTGCCCCGATCCGTTGCCCAACTGCAAGCGGATTTCCTGGTATTCCTTGGGCGACATGGTTTCCAGCACACCGAGCGAATCGGTGAGCAGGTGCATGATCTGGTGCACCCGTCCCATCAGCGTCAGCACCCGCTGGGTGTTCTTCTTCGCGATCCAGTCGTCCACCTCCATCAGCGACCAGCCGATCAGCTTCATCCACAATTCCTCCGACTGGTGCACCACCTGGAACATCAGCTCGTCATGGTTGCAGAATTTGTCGAACGGCTTCTGGCAGGAGAGCAGTCGGGGCGTGTCGAGGTACAGCTCATAATCGAGCCGGCCCTCGCCGTTCATGAGGGGAAAGAAAGATTGGCGATCCATGCGGCGATTTTACCGGCGGTGGACACAGATAAAGAAAACCGCGAAATACCGGAAACGCCGTAAGGGTTTGCGGTTTATTCTTATCTTCCCGAGAGTTCCCGCAGGGCGAGTTTGAAGAGGGGTTCGAACTGTTTGGCGGTGGCGGCGTCTGGAAGAAGTTGCAGCGCCCGCTCGGTGGCGGCACGGGCGTCGCGCGGGGAATAACCGAAATTGCTGAGGGCCGAAATGAGGTCAGCCTCCAGCCCCGCCGGCGTGGAGGCGAGGGCGCGCGGCAAGGGCGCGGCCGACGCATGGCCCTGCAATTTGTCGGCGAGTTCGACAATGAGCCGTTCGGCCAGTTTCTTTCCAACACGCGGTAGGGCAATGAGTCCCTTCAAGTCGCGGCGGCCGATGAGGCTGGCGATCTCGGCGGGCGGCGCGGCGGAGAGGATTCCCAATGCGGTGGCGCCCCCCAAGCCCGGCACCGCGGTGAGGTTGCGAAAGAGCATCTCTTCCAGCTTGTCGAGGAATCCGTAGAGCACGATCTCGCCATTGGGGAATTCCGTCTGGATGCGCAATTCCGCCGGCTCGCCCGGACGCAATGCCTCCAGCGCGAAGCGGCTCAGCTTGACGCGGTAACCCACGCCCGCGGTCTCAATCACCGCGGTCTTTTCGTCCAGTTCGCGGACCATGCCATTCAAATACGCAATCATCGGCGGGAGTTTAGCTGACGGGGGGAGTATTCGAAATAAATCTACGAACCGCATGTAGGGGCGGAGCTAAGCTCCGCCCTGAGGATCCCGGGAGTCTTTGGGCGGAGCTTAGCTCCGCCCCTACACGCCAATCGTCGCATCTGGCGGTGAACGTGGTGTAGGAAATTACCTGTAATGCAGCCCGATTATTTACTGCGGCCGGTAGGCATCTTTGCCCTCAGACGGCACCCAGCCTTTAATATACATACATTGATTTCTGCGCTTGATAAATTCCTTTCTTTGGGCTTCACAGGCAGAACCTATGCAAAATGACCATTTGGGGCCGCTGTCAGTTTGGCATTGTGTATAACCGCCATTCCCGCCGTTGACCGTGAACCCGCCGTTGCACTTTTGACTGTTTTCAGTCTCACATTCATTCAAATCACGATTGAAATCTTGGAAGCTGGCGCCAGTTTTAATAAATCCCTTTTCTCCACACGAAAGGAAAATGATTGGACACAGCAGCGAAATTAATTTAATTCTCTTCATGAAATAATCTCCAATTATCTGGCTGGTGTAGATCGCTGACTGCGAAAGTCTAGCACAAAGGTTTATTTCTTGTCAAAGTTCATGAATCGCGAAAGGGATTGAGGGCAGGGCGCGAAGTTTGCGGATCTGATTCGAGGTCACGGCAACGCGAACGCGAACGGGAAGATCGGGAACGGAAAATGCTTCTCATTCTCATTTGTTTTTTCGAATCATGGGTCTGGGTTCATGATGCCCCCTCACCCGCTGGCTTCGCCAGTCGCCCTCTCCCCCTGAAGGGGGCGAGGGGGCTCATCTACGCAACAAGTCTCGTCTTCCCGTTACCCGCTCTTCCCGTTAAGCGTTCGCGTTCGCGTGCCCCCGGTTCTGTAATTTTCCGCATCAGTCCACGAGACGAAGACGGGCGGGTCTTAGACCCGCCCCTCCGACATTCCTAACGACACGCAGAAGACTCGACCTCACGCCCCTCTTTCATACCCGCATTCTTTATTCGGACAAGCGATGGTCGTTCCTTTCTTGAGCACTTTCTCCATCAGGAACGGCGAGCCGCATTTTTTGCAGACTTCGAGGATGGGCTTGTGGGTGGAACGGAAGTCGCATTTGGGGTAATTCGCGCAGCCGTAGAAAACCCGGCCGCGGAAGGTGATGGCGTCCACCGAGCCGCCGTCCTTGGGGCAGGCGACGCCGGTGGCCACCCGGTTCGATTTTTTCTGGATGTAGTCGCAGCCGTTCTTGTAACGGCTGCAGGCGACGAAAGGGCCGAAGCGGGAGAAGCGGCGCTGTAATTGCGAATCGCACTCGGGGCATTTTTCCTCGAGCATGATCTCTTTCATGACTTCGATGGCGCCGTCGTCGGTGCGCTTCATCTTGACGGTCTTGCCGCACTCTTCCTTCACGCACTTGAGGTATTCGCCGAAGCGGCCGCTCTTGAGCGCCAATTCGGCGCCGCAGTTGGGGCAGGGCTCGTCCACTTTTTCCGCAGGTCCCGCCCCGCCGTCCTCGTCAAGCGGCCGGGTGAATTTGCATTCGGGGTAATTGCCGCAGGAGAGGAATTTGCCGTAGCGGCCCCATTTCTTGAAGAGGATGCCATCGGCGCACTGCGGGCATTTCTCCTCGGTCTTTTCCCCTTCGCCCTTGAGCGCCTTGATGTTCTTGCCGGCGCTGGCGAGATCCTTCTTCAGCGACTTCCAGAAGGCCTTCATCTCTTTCAGGCGGTCGGCCTTCCCTTCAGCGATCTGGTCGAGGAGTTTTTCCATCCCGGCGGTGTACTGTTCGTTGATGAGATCGTCGAATCCCTGCACCAGCATGTCGCAGGCGACGGTGCCCAGCTCGGTGGGCTTGAAGCGCTTTTCAAAAAGCGTGACATATTCGCGGCGCTGGATGGTGGCGAGAATTTCGGCGTAGGTGGAAGGGCGGCCGATGCCGTTCTCTTCCAGCGCCTTGACCAGGGTGGCTTCGGAATAGCGGGCGGGCGGCTGGGTGAAGGACTGGCGGGCGTCAAGCTGATGGAGCTTGAGAATCTCGCCCTCTTTCACCGGCGGCAGTTGCTCGTTATCTTCCTCGACTTCTTCGGTGTCATGATAAACCGCGAGGAACCCTTTGAACTTGAGGACTTCCCCCTGGGCGCGGAAGCGGTAGTTTTCGGTTTTTCCCGCCGCGATCTCATAGACGGTGGTGTCGAACAGCGCCTCGGTCATCTGCGAGGCGACGAAGCGGTTCCAGATGAGGGTGTACAAACGATACAGATCGGGCTCGAGATCTTCCTTCACCGCCGAGGGCGGCAGGGTGAGATCGGTCGGGCGGATGGCCTCGTGCGCTTCCTGCGCCGCGTCGCCCACTTTGAAGATGCGCGGCTGCGCCGGCAGGTAATCCTTGCCATACTGCGCCAGGATCATTTCGCGCACGGCGGTGATCGCCTCGGGGTCGATGCGCACGGAATCGGTTCGCATGTAGGTGATGAGGCCTTCGCGTGTGGTTCCTTTGTCATCCCGAGCCTTGATATCCACGCCCATATAGAGCGTCTGCGCCAGGGTCATGGTCTTCTTGACGGAAAAACCCAGCGCGCCGGCGGCGGCCTGCTGGAGTTTCGCGGTGGTGAAGGGGGCGGCGGAGGCTTTCTTGCGCGGGCGCTGCTCCACCGAATCGACGCGGAAGGGGGCGGTCTCGATGTCGCTCTTGGCTTCCGTCGCCAGCGCTTCGGT
>JAYVQF010000211.1:0-1614 GCA_043777195.1 Thermoanaerobaculia bacterium | reverse complement strand
AGCCGCCCTCCGTCTCCGCGCCCATGCCGCCCGCCTGTTGCGGGGCTGCGCTTTCGCTCTGCGCAATCTGCCCCAGATAATTCAGCGCTTCGGCATGGTTCGGAGATTTCTTCAGCACCTCGCCGAACGCGACTTTGGCGGCGGCGAAATTGCCGACATTGAAATGGCCGATGGCGTCATTGACTTCGTTGTCCAGCGCGGCGCCCGCCGAATCCAGGGTCGCCCGGGCCTGATCGATCAGCTGCTGGGCTTCTGCGTTGTTCTCATCAATGATGAAAACGCGGGTGAGGATATCGATGGCGTCCTGCTGGTTGCCCGCAGCGAGAAAAATGCGGCCTTTATTGAGGAAGTCCTGAATCTTGCCATTCTCCGCAGCGGACAGGGCGGGATTGCCGCCCCCGGCCGGAACCGCGGCGGGAACCGCTGCCGGCGGCGGCGCGTCAGCCATGGCGATCGCGGCGGTGCTCATCATTTCGTCCGCGCCCATCAGCGGCGGCGGCTCGGCGGCGATGATGAAGTCGCCGCCGTCCGCGACCATCATCGGCGCATCCATCTCAGGCTCGCCGCCAATGATGAAATCGCCCCCGCCAATGAGCGGCTCCGCCTCGGCCCCGCCCGCACTGGCGAGAATTTCCAGCGCTTCAGGGTGGCCCGGATCAACGCCGAGGATTTCCTCGACGCTCTTGCGCGCGCCTGCGGTATCGCCTTCCAGCAGCGCGCCCCGCGCTTTTTTCAGCTTCTGCTGCACCTGCATCTCGAGCATCAGCTTTTCCTGCACCTGCATGAGCAGCCCCTGCGCCTCGAAGTCGTCGGGAGTCTGGGCGAGGTGCGAGCGCAGCGTCTGTGCGGCTTCGGTGAAGCGGCGGGATTCCAGCAAGCTCTGGGCGGAAGCAATGGCCGGGTGGGTCATGGAGGGCTCCTGAAAAGGTCGGTAAATAAATTACTTAGCGTGCCGGTTCAACTTTCTATCAGGCCGTAGCCGCCCTCGCGGCGGTACAGCACGGCGATCCGGCCGCTGTCGGCGCTGGTATAAAGCAGCACCGGCTCTTTGCGGGTGGCGAGCATCAGCGTCGCCATTTTCAGAGACATCGGCTTGAGCGTTCCCTGCGTCATTCGCGTCACGGGAGGACCCGCGTCACCCGGCTCTGCGACCCCCACGGCCTCTTCGCTCCCGGCCGGACGGCGGCGGCTGCCGGCATGGCGATGGCGGTCGCGCGCGGTCTCCTTCACTTTTTTGAATTGCTGGGTGAGCGCATCGCAGGCCGCCTCGATGGAGGCGTACATGTCGCCGCTTTCCCCCTGGCTGACATACTGTTTGCGGCCGATTTTGAGAATAAGTTCCACGCTCTGCCGACTTTTCTGCACCGCGAAGACCGCGTGCACCTGGGTGATTTCCCCGATCAGGGTTTCCAGTTTGGCCAGCCGCTTTTCCAGCCGGGTTTTGAGTGCGGGGGTGAGTTCAACGCCGCGTGCGGTGTATGCAATTTTCATGGGGTGTCTCCTGCTTTCGGGTGATTAGGGGTCGTAAAGAAATTAAATGAACAAAGATGACTGCCGAGTCGCCCGAATGGCGAGGCGCGAGGAGCGCGCATGCCCGAAGGCATGTAAGCGACG
>JAYVQF010000210.1:0-6185 GCA_043777195.1 Thermoanaerobaculia bacterium | reverse complement strand
AGCCGCACCGTCTTCCCTTTTCACCTCGCGAACAGGCGGGAACCTGGGCGCGGGGCACCTGAACCGTTGATTAAATAATGTGCGGGTGAAAAAGCGCTCGCGTTATTCGTCGTCTTTCGCGAATTCGCTTTCGACGCCCAGCGTGGTGCATAGGCTGTCGTAGGCGTCGCGCAGCTTTTTCTTCTGCTCCTGGATCGAAGCGAGGCGCTCTTTGACCTTGGCGAGCTCCTCCTCGATCTTGCTATCGAGGCTGTGGATCTCGATGCGGGTAAGTTCGCGGCTCTGTTCGAGCGATTTGCGTACGGCTTCGGGAAGGCTCATGAATTCCTCTCAGTGGGGGATGGTGAAATAAAGGTCATGAAATAAGATCGTGAAATAAAGATTTTTATCCGCCGACGCGCAGCGAATAACTGACCGTCTTGGTGGTTTTGACCGGCACGCCATCCTTGATTCCAGGCGTGAACTTCATTTTACGCGCCGCCTCGACGCAGGATTGGTTGACGCCGTAGTCCGGGCTCAGGCCGCGCACCAGCGAGGCGTTGATGACCTGCCCCTTGTCGTCAATGGTGATGCTGACCATGACCACGCCGCTGAGACTTTTACTGGTCGCCGAGCCGGGGATTTGCGGATCGGGTTTGCTAAGCATGGAAGGCTCACGATCGAGCTGTGAAAGGGCGACGAAATCACCGGGCTTGACGGTTTTTACAGCTGCGGCGGCAGCGGCGGATTCTGCGGCGGCGCGATCCGCGGCGGCTTTGTCTGCTGCCGCTTTATCAGCCGCGGCTTTTTCCGCACCGGCGCGGTCGCTTGCGG
Source organism: Thermoanaerobaculia bacterium (assembly GCA_043777195.1). Classification (GTDB taxonomy): domain Bacteria; phylum Acidobacteriota; class UBA4820; order JAYVQF01; family JAYVQF01; genus JAYVQF01. The sequence goes on along the minus strand of JAYVQF010000210.1, from coordinate 5,372 downwards.
TCTTTTCCGCGGCGGCGCGATCCGCGGCGGCTTTGTCTGCGGCGGCTTTTTCCGCAGCCGCTTTTTCCCGGGCCGAAGAATCCGCCGCGGATCGCGGGGTGGAAACAGCGGCGGATCTCGGCATCGGCTGTGGGTTACCCTGCGGGTTGGTCTGCGGGCTAGAGGGAGCTGAAGCGGCGGACGGGACGGCGGCGGAGACGCCCGCAGCAGAACTTTCAACGGGTGCGGAGAGCGGCGCAGAAGCAGCTGAGGCAACGCTGTTTGCCGCAACCGCGACCGGCGCCGATCCTTTGCCCTTCATCAGCATGACCGCGATGACGATCACCGCGACCAGGCCGACGCCGCCCAAGATCAAAGGTAACGGGCTTTTTTTCGCTCCGGGCGGTTCCATTCCCAAGCTGCCGCCGAAGGCCCCAGCGTCGGCGATGGCCACCGGCGGGGGTGCAGGCGGCGGCGGGACGGAGGGCTGCGCGCGCTCGGCCCGGGCTTTGGCTTTGGACTTGGGGGGAGGCGGCGGCGCTTCAGGCTCCGACATGGGCACGGCGGACGAGGACAGAGAAGCCGCGGGCGGCGCAGGGGGAGGAGGAGTAGGAGGAGCGGCTGCGGCTTTGGGCGAGGGTGCTGGAGCAGACGGGATGGGGCGGCGCACCGGGCGCGGGTCGCCTTCATGACGGTAAGCCGAGGGGAAAAGTCCGTGCAGCGCGCTAAGCACCCACACCGAAGACGGGGCCTCGCCATATTCTTTGGTGAGCTGGGCTTCCAATTCATTCTGGAATTGCCGGGCATCCCCATAGCGGTCGTCGCGCTCTTTGGCCAGCGAGCGATTGAGGATTTCCGTCAATTCGGGAGTCACTTCAGGATTGAATTCGCGGATGTCCGGCACCAGTGCCTCACGCACCTTGTCGAGAATTCCCATTTCGCTGTCGCCGTTGTAGAGGCGGCGGCCGGCCAGCAATTCCCACAGGATGATGCCGGCGGCGTAAAGATCGCTGCGATTGTCGATATCCGGCCGGCCCCAAGCCTGCTCGGGGCTCATGTATAAAAGCTTGCCCTTGAGGGCGCCCGACTGGGTATTCTGGGTTTTTGCGGCGGCTTTGGCGATGCCGAAATCCACGAGCTTGATTTCGCCGTCGCCATTGATGAGGATATTCTGCGGCGAGACATCGCGGTGAACCAGCTTCAGCGAGCGGCCGCTTTCATCCTTCTTCGCGTGCGCGTGGGACAAAGCCGCCAGAATTTTGGCGACGATGGCGCCCGCGCCGGCGGGGGTGAAATGACCGTGATGCTCAACCATGACACGGTTGATTTCGCGCAGATCCTTGCCGTCCACATACTCCATCGCGATGTAGTAAGCCCCGTCGGTTTTGCCGAGGTCGTAAATTTGCGCGATGTTGGGGTGGTTCAATTGCGAGGCAAGTTTTGCCTCATCAATGAACATGGTGGTGAATTCGGCGTTGGTCGCGAGGTGGGGGAGGATGCGTTTGATGGCGACGGTTTTTTCAAACCCGTCCACCCCCCGCTGCCGCGCCTTGAACAGTTCGGCCATGCCGCCAGTGGCAATGCGCTCGCCGAGCACGAAATTGCCCAGGCGGATTTCGGTGGGGCCGGGCGGCAGTTTGAAAACTCCGCTGGTCTTCTTCTTATCTGCATCCGCGACGCTCAAGGCTTCGGGTTTCGCGGAGGCGGGTTCGGCCGCAAGAGGCGTCGGCGCCATGGGCGATACCGGTGCCGGTGCGGGAATCGGCGCGGCCATTGACGGCGCAGGGATTGAACCCGTGGTCTTCTTCGACAGACTGGAGGCTCTCAGACCAGACAGTGTGTCGTTGAGTTTCTTTTCCAGGTCGGCGTTGGTGACGGGCCGGCTGCGTACGGTATCCGTGAGCGTTGCCGGGCGCGGGGTGGGCGGTGGAGCGGGTGGCGGCTCGGGCGGCGGCGGCGGAGCGGCCGGCCTTGGAGGCTCGGGCGGGGGCGGGGCGAGTTTGACCGGTTCCGGTGGCGGCGGAGGTGTCGGCTCAGGCTCCGGAGCCGGGGCCGGTTTCGCCGCAGCCGGCTTTGCGGTCTTGCGCACTCCGCTCAAGGTGTCTTCGAGCAATTTATCCAGGTCGGCGCCCGCTTTCTTTTTAGCCGCGCTGGCGGCGGCGGCGATTGACGCGCCCGTTGTCCCGACCATGGCGGCGGAGGCGCCCGTCGCACCGATAGCTGCGGCGAGATCGGCCGGTTTTATTTTTGCGGTGTCAACTTCCGGCGCAAACGCGGGAGAAGCCGCCGGGGGAATCCCCAAGGTTGCATAGGGCGACTTCATTTGCATGGTCGCGGAAGAAGAGCTGTCACTCGTCGCCGCTTTTCCCGCTGCGGCGCCACCCAGTTCCGGCCGCAGTTTCAGAACCGCATCAACCAGGGTTTCACGGGTGAAGGGATATTCAAGAAATTCACTGGCGCCGTAAGTGTTGAGCGCATCCAGCCGGTGCTTGGTACCCTTATATACGCTGGAGTGAATGATCACCGGCGTCTGCGCGCCGCGAGGATCCGCCTTGATTTCCTGGCAGACCTGGAAACCATGTTTTTTGGGCAGCATGGCGCACAGAATGACCAAGTCCGGCCCCAGCTGTTGAAAGCTTTCAATAGCCGCGAGACCGTCCCGGGCGGTGAAAATCTCCACGGCAAGCCCGGCCAGGTGGTTGGACACCTCGGTGATTCGCTTGGGCTCATAGTCAACGATCAGAACTTTTGTTGCCATCGGTTTGCCATCGAAAGCGGGATCAAGCGGGCGCCGGGAGATCCGGTTGCGGCCCGACTGAGCGGTGCAGGATCGCAAGTTTAACCGCCCCCCCCGGCCGGGTCAATCATGCCAAGGGGGGATATTGGGACCCTGCAACCGGTTGACGGGGGATCTCAGCAGCCTCTGTGGCAGAAATTGTGTCGAAATTTTTGCTGCCATTCCGGCAGGGCCGGTCTGCATGGCAGGCCGAATTGCGGGAACTTTTTTCAGATGAATGCGTTAAATAGTACGCTGCATCGACCAAGCGACACTTCGTCCCACCGTAAAGAAAAAGTCCGCGCTGGCACGGCGCTTGCAATATAAACTTCCGCCTCCGGCAACGCCGGATCTGCAAATTAATCTCACCCTCCAGGAGCAGACCCCGTGAAACTCTTCAAACCGCTTTTCTTCATCGCCTCCATCGTACTGACCCTCGTCCTGGGCGTCGCCCTCGGCCAGCGGCTCTATAAAACCCACCGCGGCGGCCCGGTTTTCGCCGATTCCACGCCGCTGAATCTCAGCGCCGCGCCTGCCGCCGGCATTGCCGGCATGACGAATTTTGCCGATGTGGCCGAACGGGTCAATCACGCCGTGGTCGCCATCACCTCCACCGAGTTCAAGGACGCGCCGCGCCCCGGCGAGGGCAGCATGCAGGGCTTTCCCTTCGGGCTGCCCTTCTTCGGACCGCGCGGCCCGCAGCGGCGGCAGCCCGCGCCGGGCGGTGGGGGCGAAAGCGGCGACGAGGAAAACCAGCAGCGCAGCGTCTCAGGCGGCTCCGGTTTCATCATCACCCCCGACGGCTACATCCTCACCAACCATCATGTCATTGACAACGCCAGCAAGATCGAAGTGCAGCTGGAGAATGACAAGAAATACCCCGCCCGCCTGATCGGCTCGGACAAGGAAACTGATCTCGCGCTCTTGAAGATTGACGGGCGCGATCTGCCGACCCTGGCGCTCGGCGATTCCGACCGCGCCCGCGTGGGCGAATGGGTGCTGGCCATCGGCAATCCGCTGATCTTCTCGCACACCGTCACGGTTGGCGTCTTGAGCGCCAAGGGGCGCAAGCTCGACACCGGCCTGGGCAGTTTTCTGCAGACCGACGCCGCCATCAACTTCGGCAATTCCGGCGGGCCGCTGGTCAACGCGCGCGGCGAGGTGATCGGCATCAACGACGCCATCATCCGCAATGACGAGGCCGGCCGCACCATCGAGGGCATCGGCTTCGCCATCCCCGTCAACACCGCCAAGCAGATTGTGGACGAACTCAAAAATCGCGGCAAAGTCTCACGCGGCTATCTCGGCGTGCAGGTCGGCCCGCTTACCGACGACGCCAAGAATTACCAGCAGCGCAAATACAATCTCAAGCTCGACGGCGGCGCGCTCATCAACAGCGTGGAGCCGGGCACCCCTGCTGCGGCGGAAGGCATGCAGAGCGGCGACATCATCGTCGAGGCGGACGGCCAGGCGGTGAAGGACTCCGAAGCCCTGGTGCGCATCATCGCCGGCCGCAAGCCGGGCGAAAAAGTCAAGCTCGGTTTTTACCGCAAGGGCGACCGGAAAAACGCCGCGGTGGCGCTCGCCGACCGCGCCAAACGGATGAACAACGACAGCGCGCCCGATGAGGAAAGCAGCCCTGCGCCGCGCAAAAACAGCTCGGAAAAACGACTGGGCTTCAAGGTCGAGGAACTCGACAGCGAAGCCCGCCACGAATTGCAGCTGCCCGACGGACTCAAGGGCGTGGTGGTTTCCTCGGTTTCCCCGCGCTCAAACGCCTATGAAGCGGGACTGCGCCGCGGCTGGGTGATCACCGCCTTCAACGATGAAGGGGTGAAAAACTTTGATGGCTTCGAAGCGGCGGCCAAAGGCGTCAAAGCCGGCGACCCCATCAATCTCGTCGCCACCCGCGGCGACAGCCAGCGCGTCTTCTTCTTCGACGCGCAGAACGACGACGCGCCCAAAAAATAATACACGGGGCAAAAAAAAACGGCGCGGGAGAGCAATCTCCTGCGCCGTTTCCTATTTAAGACGGCATAGTATCGAGGCACGGCTGGTAAAATTACGAATTACGAATTACGAATTAAAAAATATGGATTAGCATTCGTGTCACTCTCCCAATTAATTTCTTCTATATTTCGCGTCCGTTTCGCGCCTTTCGCGATTAAATTTTCTTCTTCCGAGTTCCCATGAAAATCGGTCTTGTACAGCTGGGCTGCCCCAAAAATCTGGTGGACGCCGAGGTCATGCTCGGCCGTCTCGCCGCCGACGGTCACACCCCGGTCGGCGATGAGGGCGATCCCGAGGCGCTCATCGTCAACACCTGCGGTTTCATCGAGTCGGCCAAGCAGGAATCGATCAATGCCATCCTCGCCGCCATCGAGCGCAAGAAGCGGGGCGAGGTCAAGCGCGTCATCGTCACCGGCTGTCTGGCCCAGCGCTATGCCGCAGAACTGGCGCAGGAAATCCCGGAAATTGACGGGTTGATGGGACTCAATGAAGTGGAATCCGTCACGCAATATCTGGAAAAGCCGACGCTCAAGCGCAAGATGGATCCGGCGGAATATCTGCTCAGCGACGACTCGCCGCGCCTCCGGGTCACCCCGAAATCATTCGG
>JAYVQF010000209.1:0-6193 GCA_043777195.1 Thermoanaerobaculia bacterium | reverse complement strand
CTTCCGCGCTGATGAAGACGATCTGCGCGGCGGCTTCGTGAATGCGCGCTTCGAGCCGGACGGACAACCAGTCGCCCGCGGCGAGTTCATCCGGCTGCAAGGTGGCGGAAAGTTCCAAGCCGGGCAAATGGCCGTGATCGATGAGCCGGCGCACCGCCGCTTCGCCCGCAGGGGTGGCGAGCAGCAGCGCCCGTTCGCGCAGCAAACCCAAGCGGGCGGCGAGACGGCGCAGCAGATAGCGTTCGACCGGAAGCAGCAGCAAGAGCAGCACGCCCGTGAGCGCCACCATCGTCCGTGAAATTCGCTCGGCAGCGGCGCCCAGCGAAACCAGCGCCAGAAAGATTACAGTCGTGAAGAAGATGGCGCGCCACAAATGGCGCCACTCATCGCTCGCCGCGCGCAGCCGGTGGTAGAGTCCTTCAAACGCCAGCGCCGCCAGCAGCACCGCGAGAAACAGCGTCATGTAGGGGGGTAGGACGAAGCCGGAGGGCCAGGGGGCGAATTCTTTCAAGCTGACCGGCCAGAACCGCGGCAACACAGTGCGCCGGATCGCGTGCGCGGCCGCGAGCGCCAGAAGTGCGCACAGCCCGTCCGCCACCAGCAGCACAAGCGGCCAGAACAGACGCCAAACCCGGCGGATCAGCAGCACGAGGCGGTTCCCTTCAACGCGCGGGAAGTATGCCGGACGCGGGATGAGGGAAACGATGAGCGCGGACATGTGATTCTTATCACATCAATCGTTTACACGGAAGCCTTGACTTTCTGATTTGCGGTCTTAGAATTCTGCCATCCGGATACGGCATTTCGGAGCGCAGAAAAAAACTATGGAGATCTCCGCCATGCGAAGTCCGATACCACACTCCCGCCGCGCCCCATCTGCCTTGCTTCGGGGGCTGCCGTTGACCACCGCCGTGCTCTGCGGCCTGCTGGCGGCCTGGCCGCTCACGGCGCAGGTGCTCGGCGGGAAAAACATCGTCATCAATGCGCCGAATATCGGCAGTTACTCTCTTGTTGAGCTCTACAACTACGGCCCCGATCAGGTCATGACCAACTGGGTGCTGGCGGCATCGACCAATTTCACGGGCAGCCCCGCCACCACGGCGAGCTTCCCCTTTCCGGCAGGGTATGTCCTGCCACGCCACGGCACGGTGTCCGTCTATTTTGGCTTGACCTGTTCGCCGAGTCCCGGCTATTTTTGCACGGACGCGGCCAATTACCTCAGCTTCAAGGACAATGGCGCGATCGCGCTGCGTAGCGGCGCTTCCTCCCAGTTCGGCGTGGATTATGTGAGGTACGGAGCGCCGGCGAGCCCGATCATGCCGACCAACCTCTTTTTCAACGGCGCGATAGCCGCCGGCTATCTTTCGAGCCTGACCCGTGTAAGCGATGTCAACACCCGTTCAGCCGCCGACTGGTCGACGGCAGGGGTGAATAACCGCACCGGTGTGCGGCGTCATGCGAGGGTGCTCATCAACGAGGTCTTCTACTCGAGCAATGCCTCGTGGGTCGAACTATACAATCCGAATCCGTTCAGCATTAACATGACCGGCTTGGCGCTTGTATCCTATGATGTGTCATACGATGGAACGGCCGCTTCGATATGTGACTCCCTCGCTCTTACCGGAATCACCATTCCGGCCGGCGGGTTTTATATCCGCGCGGTGACCACCTGCGCTTGGATTACCAATGGCGAAGGCCAGGTCGCTTTATATCATGCCTACCGGACGGGGACGGTTTTGAATCCGACTTACTATTACGATGGCGTGGACTATGTGGGATTCAATTCTCCGCTCGTCTCCGCCCGGCCCACCGATCTCGTCTGGACCGGCGGCTCCGCCGCGGTCGCCGACAATCAGGCGCTGTACCGGACCAGCACCCTCGACAGCGATAACATCCGCGACTGGGCGGTGGGCGCTCCGACGGGGTGGGCGCTCAATCCCGGCCAGCAGGGACTGTTGCCGCAGTATTGGGAATTCGGCGATGAAGAAATTCCCATCTCCAAGCCGGCCGGCGGCTGGGGCAATGTGGTGACCGTCAACAATTATTTCATACTCAAGGATGCGAAGTTCCGCATCCGCGCGGACGCCAATGTCAGCCTGCGCTTCGTCGCGCGCTATCAACTGGACGCCACCACCTGGTCGGCGCCGTTCATCGATATGCCCCTCACCCCTTCAACCGCACCGACGGGTGAAGAGGGGGTCTACACCCTCGGCCCCAGCAGTTTTGGCATTTGGCCCGGCGCGACCTATTATTTCGGAATTTACGCATCCGGCAATTTCACGCTCTACGCCAGCAACCGCAACGAGCCGTTTCCCTATGGCACCTTCGTCGGCGTCAATGGCGAGAACGGCTATCCCGCCACGCCGGGCACTTCCCCGCTCAATGGCACCGATAACCGCTACGCTATGTCACAGTATTGGCTCACCTATCAAGGCCCTTTCATTTCACCCGTCAGCGGCCTGCCCAACGGCGAGGTGGGAACGGTCTATACACAGTCATTCACCAGCGCCACCGGCGCTGCGCCGCTTGCTTGGTCGGAGTCGGGCGCATTGCCGCCAGGCGTCACCTTCAATGCTTCGACACAGGTTCTTTCGGGCACGCCGACCGGGGCGGGCAGCTACAGCATCTCGATCAGCGCGACTGACGCCAATGGCTTCAACGACACAAAAAATTACAGCTTCACCATCTTTCCGCAGTTGACAGTTACGACCGCGAGCCTGCCCGACGGCACGGTGGGGACGGCTTATTCGCAAAGCCTCTTAGCGAGCGGTGGCAGCGGCGGCAACAACTGGACTGTTGTCTCGGGGCTGCCCGTCGGCCTCACGCTTTCTACTGGCGGACTGCTCAGCGGCACGCCCACGACCGGGGGCGCGGTGAGCCTCACCGTGCGGGTGACGGACAGCCTCGGGGTTTTTTCGCAGAAACTTTTCAACTTTACCGTCCTCTCGCCATTCGCCATCACCACCACCAGCCTGCCCAATGGCGCGCCCTACGCCGCATATTCCCAGACACTGGCGACATCCGGCGGGGTTGGCGCCGTGACCTGGAGCGTGATCGTCGGCGTCTTGCCGCAAAATGTCAGCCTGAATTCCGCCACCGGCATCCTCTCCGGAACGCCGCCCTATGCAGGAATTTACTCCTTTACGGTACAGGCGGTCGATCAATATCCGCGCACGGCGACGCAGTCCCTTTCGATTAATGTCTTCCAGGCGCTTGCGATCACCAATACCAGTTTGCCCATCGGGGTCATCAGCGCCCCCTATTTCACGACCGCGCTCAGAGCTGCCGGTGGCACCGCGCCATACAGCTACAGCATTTTCAGCGGTTCGCTGCCGCCGGGGTTGTCGCTCAGTACCGGCGGGCAATTGTCCGGAACGCCTGTGACTCTGGGCGCCTATCCTGTCACCTTCCAGGTCACCGACAATGTCGCTGCGACTGCTCAGCGCGCATACACAATCACCATCGCGGTTCCACCGCAATACCCGCAGTGGAACGCCCGCGCGCTGTTCGGCGGGCCAGTGTATGACATCCAGATTTCTCCCGATCACGCCAACGACGGAACCCTCTTCGCGACCGGGGAGGGGGGCGACGCATTCACTTCCAACGATTTCGGCGTGAGCTGGAGTCGCCTGCTGCCCGCGCCCGCCCTGGCGAACGCGCCGCTCTCGGCATTGCGGCTCTCCCCGGTTTACACCGCAGCGGGTAATCCGCCGGCCGTCGAGGCGAAGACGCTGTTCGTCTGCGGCTATTCCTCCGGCGTGCGCAAATCCACCGACCGCGGCGCCAGCTTCAGCGCAGTCAACAGCAGTCTCACCCTCAATTCCTACGGCGGGGTGGACTGCGAATCGCTGGCGATCAGCCCGAACTATCTGTCCGACCATACGCTCTGGGTGTTCGTTTACAGCCCGGTCGGCGCCGGCGGCCTGCACCTGTTCCGCTCTCAGGATAGCGGCGCGAGCTGGGTGAAGCAGGGGGCGACCTTCCCCTTCGGGACGCCGCTGCTGGCCCTCAGCCCCGCTTTCGCCGCAGATCAGACATTGTATGCGGCAATTGACGGAAATCTATACAAATCCACCGATGGCGGCGCGACCCTCGCGCTGAAGTTCTCGCTGGCGAGCCCTGTCCGGCAACTCATGATCTCACCGAATTACGCGGGCGACCGGACGCTTCTGCTCAGCCGCAACGATTACCTGCTCTATCGCAGCACCGATGCGCTCGCTTCGCTGGTGGCGCTCAATGCCATTTTTCCGATCACCCTCAACGCACTTGCCAATCCCGGCCAGCCGCCGCGCTGGTTCGCGACCGTCGGCGTCACCCCGGTGCCCACCTATGTGACGATGGTTTCCGACAATTACGGCGACACCTTCACCGCCCTGTACAGCAGCGACATGACCGACCGCACCGCCGCCAACACCGTCGCTTTTTCAATGGCGGCGGCATCCGTGGGCGGGCAGAGTTATCTCTATCACGGCAGCGACAGTGTGCTGCTGGCCTCCTATGACACCGGCTTTTCCTACAACCCGCGCATGGCGGGGCTGGCGGCGACCGTCGGCTACGGAATCTACGGTTCGCGCAATCCCGCCCGCAGCGGCGCGGGCACTGCCGATGATCTCGTCGCCGGCGGGGAGAGCGGCTGGTTCCGCAGCGGCAACGGCGGGCTGAGCTGGACGCGGCTCGGGGTGCAGTCGGGTAATTACTCCCCCTTTCTCGGTGTCATTCCCTCGCCCGACTTCCAGAATGACCGGGTGCTGCTGTTGAAAGACGGTTCGACGTTGTATCGTTCGGCGGATGGGGGGCAGAGCTTCACCACCGCGCTCGCCGGTATCAACACCGCCCTCGATGTCTTCGCCTTTGTTCCCGGTTTCTCCGGTGCCACGGGCACACTTTTCGTCGGCACTTACGGCAGCGGGCTGTATCGCTCTCTCGACGGCGGCCAGACCTTCGCGAAATTCATCCTGCCCGCCGGCCCCTGCAATGGCGCCAACAATGGCTCGATTGACGGCCTCGCGGTTTCGCCGAATTACGCGGGCGACACGACGCTGTTTCTCTCCTATGGAGGGGCCGCCTGCAAAAGCGTCAACGGCGGCGCAGTCTGGATCGAGATCGACAATGCCGGGCCCGGCTTTCCCTGGGTGCACGGCGCCATATTCCTTGCGCCCAATTACAGCAACGGCGGCCCGGTGCGGCTGGTGCTGGTAGTTTCGCCCAACGGGGTTTACCGCTCGGTTGACGGCGGTGTCAGCTGGGGCCAGGTCGCCAGCTTCACCGCGCCCTATTTTTCCGGCCGCGCGGTTTTCTCCCCGAAATTCACGACCGACAACACCGTTTTCGTCACCATCGGCGATGTCAACCACGCCGGCGGCGTCTGGCGCTCAAGCGATGGCGGCGCCACCTTCGCGCCGCTCGGTGCCGGCGATCAGTTGCTGACGCGCCAGGTTTACGGGCTCTATCTTGCGTCAGATTTCGACGGCGCTGCCAGCGCGAATTCCGTGGCGGTCGCCTCTACGCGCGGCGGCGGCTTCTTCCGCTCCACCGACGGCGGCCGCTCCTTCCAGCCAGTGACCGACCACAAATTCATTGATTCGGCGATCAACGCCATTGCCCGCGCGCCCGGCGGCGTGCAGGGCCTTGCGGCCGGCGCCACCGATCCCGGCTCGGTCTATGCCGCCACCTCGACCCAGGGCGTCTTCCAGAGCAACGACAACGGCGTCACCTTCACGCAACTCTCGAAGGGGTTGCCGGTCAACGCCAACGCGCAGGCGATCACCGTGCCATCGCTTTCGACGACCACGCCGCTCACTGCGGTGAAGAATTCCGCGGGCGCGCCGCAGGGACTGTGGAAATACAACGGCGCCGCCTGGGTGCAGCAGGCGGGCGCGAACCTCTCCTCGACTGGCAATTATGTATCGTTCCTCGACGACGGGACGATTCTATATGCTGCCCGTGCGGACGGCGTGTCGGTGAAATCCGCGGACGGCGGCGCGAATTGGACGGCGCTGGAGGCCGCACAGACCGATCTGGTGCGGATGGATTTCAATTCGCAGACCACGCCGACTTTCCTGAGCGACCCGGCGGCGAAGGTTCAGGGACCGCATCCGCATGCCGCGAACGCGGTGACGGCTTCGCTGTGGGCGGTGTCGCAATCCGCCGGCCCGCGCTATTCGCTTGACTCCGGCACGACCTGGACGGCGAC
>JAYVQF010000208.1:0-1623 GCA_043777195.1 Thermoanaerobaculia bacterium | reverse complement strand
CGCGGTAAAGCGCGGGGAGGAGGCCGCGAAAGAACAGTTCCTCGCCCACCGCAACGAAGGGGAGGGTGATGGCCCAGCCGATCCATTCGTTGCGGGCGCGGGGAATGAAGTCGGGATTCAACCCGACTTTCATGCCGGCCAGGGTTGAGAGCCAGCTGAATAACCAGTCCAGCGCCAAAATTGCGGCGCCGCCGCTCACGCCCCACGCCAATGCGGGCAGCAATTTTCCAAGCCGCGGCGGTTCGCCCAGCTTGAATAGAAAAAAAAGCGCGGTGGCCAGGAAAATAATTTCAAAGGCGAGCGCGCTCATCGCCGCGCCGAAAGACTGGGAACCCGTGGCTTCCGTCGCCGCACCCCCGGCGCGGCTGGCGACGATAGCCCCCAGAAGCAAAAGACCCAGGGCGAAGAGCGTGACGACGGCGGCGGCGAGCCACCCACGATCGTAAAGAGGTTTGCTCATCAGCCGCCCCAGGCCGCCAGCGCGCGGCTCAACCGCGCCCGCGCGCCGCCCTCAAAAGCGGCGACCCCGGCCCTGTCGCCGATCTCCAGCAGGGGAATTAGTTTGTCAAGTTCAGGCCCCGACGGACGGCCGGTGAGCGCCACGCGCAAGGGATGGAAAAACCCCTTGCCTTTCACGCCGCCGGCGGTCATGGCCGCTTTGCTGGCGGCTTTCCAGCTTTCCATGGTAATTTCGCCGGGTAATTCCGCAAGCGATGCATGCAGCGCCCTCAGTGCGGATAGCCCGGCCTTTTCTTCCTCGCCTGCCGCGGGCAGCGGCTCCGGCGGCAAAAGCGCGGCGGCGGCCGGAGCGAAATCATTGCGGGTTTCCAGGTTGGCGCGCAGAACGGCGAAGAGCGCTTCATGGTAATTCGCTGCGGCGGCTTGATGGTGCGGCGCGAGGCCGGCGGCGGCAATTTCTGCAGCAAAGAGGCCCGCCATTTCCGCCGCCGAATGCGCGCGCAAATGCTGGCCGCTGAGGAATTTCAACCGGGTTTCATCAAACACCGCAGCCGCGCGATTCACTCTATCCAAAGAAAAAGCTTTGCGCACTACCTCCGGAGAAAATATTTCCAGGCCCTCCGGATGCGACCAGCCGCACAGTGCAAGCGCGTTGATGACCGCTTCGGGCGGGTAGCCTTTCTCGCGCAGTCCCGCCAATGAAGTGTCGCCATGGCGCTTGGATAATTTCGAGCGATCCGTCCCCAGCAGCATCGGCAGGTGGGCGAAGTGCGGGATCGTCCAGCCGAGGGCGCGGTAAATTAGAATCTGTTTCGGGGTGTTGGAGATGTGATCCTCGCCGCGCAGGACATGGGTGATTTCCATGTCGTGATCGTCGGCCACCACCGCGAAGTTATACACCGGCATGCCATCGTTGCGCACCAGCACGAAATCGGCGATCTGTTCCGGCGGGGTTTCGATCGATCCGCGAATGAGGTCGGTGAATGCGACCATTTCCGGCGGGGAAGCGATGCGCAGCGCCGCGGATTCACCGGATGATTGACGCCGCATGCTTTCCGCCGGATCGAGTTTTCGGCAAAAACCGGGATAGTGATAGACCTCGCCGCGCGCTTCGTATTCCGCCCGCAGCGTCTCGAGTGATTCCTTGCCGCAGAAACACCAATA
>JAYVQF010000207.1:0-1627 GCA_043777195.1 Thermoanaerobaculia bacterium | reverse complement strand
TCGCGCGCCCGCCGCTCGGGGCCGGCCCGCGCGGTTTTGGAATCCTACGCATTTCGCCTGGCCCGATTGAAAGATCTGCTGCCCCTGGAAGCGCTGATGCAAGGCGCCGGAAGCGGCGGCGGCGCGCCGCCCGCTTCGACCGTGCGCGGCGGCACCGGCGCGGGGACAAGTCCAGCATCCGGGATCCGGCGCGCCGAGGCCGTGTCCTTTTCCAGCGCGCCCCTCGCTTCCGCCCCGAAAGTTTCGGCAGCTGTAATTCCCGCCGAGCCCATCCCGCCGCTGCCCAAAGCGGAGCCATCCATTCCTGCCGACGGCGTCCGTTATCTTGCGGCACTCTTCGCCATTGACGCCATGGCGCAGGGCTATGTCGAGCCGGCGCGCTTTCGCCGCGAAGGGAAAACCCTATTTCTCGATTTTCCGGAAACCCGCCGCCGCTCCAAAGAACGGATGGAAAAGCCGGAATACCACGCGATTCTCCTGCGCGCCGCTCGGCAAGTCTGGCCGGAAATTGATGGCGTGAATCTGACGCTGGCCGGAGAATCTGCCGCCGAACCGCAGCCGTCATACGCACCGGCGAATGTCAGCGTCATGCCCGCGGAGTTGCCTGCGGCAGCGCCGGCGAAAACGAACCGGCCCGTGCCTGCCCCGGGCAACACCGCCCACAGCGCCGGCGAAATGCGCAATCATCCCGAAGTGCGCAAGGTGATGGAATTTTTCAACGCGGAATTACTGACCGTCAAACCCCCGCGCGCGGCTGTTCCTGCGGAAGCCGCCGCGGAGGAATAAATTCAAGGGGTTTTTCATGGACATGATGATGATCCAGCGCATGATGAAAGATGCGCAGAAGATGCAAAAGAAAATGGCCGAGGAGATGCGCGAGCTGCGTCTGACCGGCGAGTCGGGCGGCGGCCGCGTCAAAGTGGTGATTAACGGCGAGAAGATCGTGCAGTCGGTCAAGATCGAACCGTCTGTCATCAACGCCGACGACGCCGAGACGCTCGAAGACCTGATCGTCCTCGCCTGCCGCGACGCCGCGGAAAAAGCCGACAAAATCCTGCAGGAAAAAGTCGGCGGCATGGCCGGCGGCATGAAGATGCCGGGGATGTTCTCTTAGATCCCCATGCCCCTCCGCCCGCCCGCTGTTCTTGAACGCCTGCAAGCCGCTTTGCAGGGATTACCCGGCATTGGCAAACGCAGCGCCGAACGGGTTGCCAATTATTTGCTGCAGGCCCCGGCGGAGGAAGCCCAAGCGCTGGCGGATGCGATCACCCAGGCGCGCGCGGCGCTGCATCCGTGCAGCCGGTGCGGCCGTTTGTATGATGCCGATCCGTGTGATCTGTGCAGCGACCCTGAGCGCGATCCCGCCCTGCTCTGCGTCGTTGCCACCGACCGCGAACTTTATGCGCTCGCCGCAGCGGGCGTTTTTCCCGGCCGTTTTCATCTGCTGGGCGGGCTGATCTCGCCACTCAAGGGAATCGGACCCGGCGCCTTGCGACTTGATGCGCTGAAAGCCCGCATCATCGCCGAAGGCGTGCGTGAAGTCGTGCTGGCATTGCCCCCCACCACCGAAGGGGAAACCACCGCTTACTATGTCAAGGAATTATTGCCGCCCGATTTGCCACTCTTC
>JAYVQF010000206.1:0-1628 GCA_043777195.1 Thermoanaerobaculia bacterium | reverse complement strand
TTCGCCATACGGACGCAACCGTCAACACCGATCACCATCACGCCCGCCTGCAGCTGCTCCAGCAACCTGCGATAACGCCCTTCGCTGTCGGTCAGCTGGATGTTCGCCGCGCGGCTCTCCGCCAGCAGCGTAATTTTCTGCAAGCCCAGCGCCACTTGCGCCGCGGCGCCGCTGAGGAACTCCAGCTCCTCCGGCTGCCACTCCCGGTAGTGGCGCAATTCATCCAGGCTGACGAAGAAGAACCCCTTATCGGTGAAGGAAAAGGGGAACAGCAGGATGCTCCGGCTGCCGCGATCGCGATGGATCAGATCCGCGGTGCCGTCCCGCAGATAGGTCTCATACACGCGATCCGCATGACTGATGATCGGCGCGCGCCGGCGCAGGAGATCGTTGACCGTCGCGGGAAAGAGGCGCAGGTCGTAGTCCGTCAGCAGACTGGGAACGCCGGGCAGCGAGGGATTGCGCCATTCATGCAGACCGCGCGCGATCCCCGCCTCGAGATCCACCTCATAGAGCGCAGCGCGATCCGGGTCGAAAGCCTGGCCGATCTCCCCCATCATCGCAGCCAGGATCGCCTCCCGGCTCTGGCGTGAAAGCACTTCCCGCGCGAGATCGTTGAGCGCCCGCGAATGGCGCAGTTGGCGCGACACCTTGTCGCGTTCGTCGCGTAGATGACACTCCACCGCCTTGCGCTCGGTGATGTCGTGAATGATTGAATAGATCAGCCGCCGCCCCCGCAGCATGATGGGATTGGCGTACACCAGCACCTCGCGCACTGAGCCGTCCGCCAGGCGATGGCGGAATTCGAAACGCGAAGTGCCCGAATCTTTCACCGTGGTGAGGATCTGATGCACCTGGTTCTCCGGCAGGGTGTTGATGCCGCTGACATTCATCGCCGTCAGCGTCGCACGGTCATAGCCATAAAAATCGCAAGCCGCCTGATTGACTTCGACGATGCGGCCGCTCTCGGGATCCACCAGCCATTTCACCGCGAGATTCGATTCAAACATCGCCTGATGGCGTTCCGCGTCCTCGCGCAGCTGCTCGACCAGCCGCCCCTGATCCGCCAGCCAGCTCCGTTTTTCCAGCGCCCCGCGCACCGCCGGCCCCAGCCGGGCGATGCGATCCTTCAAGACATAATCATCGGCGCCCGCCTTGATGCAATCCACCGCCCGTTCCTCGTCGAGGGACCCGGTGACCATGATGAAAGGCACGGCGGGCGCCAGGCGGGCGCGCACCGCCAGCGCGTCCGTGCCGGAAAAGGCGGGCAGAGAATAATCGGACAGGATGATATCGGGCGGCTGGGCGGCGATTGCTGCTGTCATCGCCGCGCCATTCTCCGCCCGCTCAATGACGAAGGAAAAACCGTCGCGCCGCAGCTGGCGGGCGATCAGCGCCTGATCGAATTCCTCGTCTTCGATCAGCAGGATACGCAGGGGGGAAACGGCGGGCGGGATCATCTATCGGACTATACTCTCAAATCCGCATACATGTTGCAAAGCGGGAATGAGTCCGGGTCAGCCGTGAATGCGCGGGGAGCGCCCGAGCGCCGCGTTGATTTCATTTTCCGCGGCGGCAAGTTCGCGCCAGCGCGCGGTGAGGGTTGCTTTATCGGCGCGGCGGGCGGC
>JAYVQF010000205.1:0-1629 GCA_043777195.1 Thermoanaerobaculia bacterium | reverse complement strand
GATGTCACCGCCTCCGGCCGCGACGGGCGATGGGATTTCAAGGCCACCGATCGCGAGGGCCGCTACGAGCTCGCGGGCACCGGCCCGCGCGGCTTCGCACTGCGCGGCCATCTGCCGGTGGATCCCTCGCTCTTTCTTCCCGCCGACGCCGTGGATTCCACTGCTGCCGCGCAGCAACTCGCGGGAGAATTGGAACTCGCGGTGACGAGCGACACGGCCGGCGATCTGCGGCTGGCCGCCCAATATGAAGTGGCCGAGTTGCGGGCCGGGGGTGAATCATTCGGCCCGCTCTCCGTCGCCTTTAGCGGCGACCCGCATCGCCCGGATCTGCGGGTGCGTTTGCCGGCGCGCGGGCTGGATGCGGAGGGCTCGATCGATCTGGCCGCCCGCCGCTGGAAGGCGCTCGCGCACCTTGAAAAATTCCTGGAGCCGGTGACGGTGCTCAGCAAACCCCTCATCGCGCCGCTTACGGGAACCCTGGCCGCGAGCGGCGAGTTCGCGAACCCGCAGGCGACCGCTGGCGGCGGCTGGCTGGCCGGCACGCATGTGGACTGGGGACGCACCACCTTGGAAGTCGCCCCGCTCACCGCACTGCCTGCCACCGGGGCAGCCGGCGGCGCGATTGATTTTCGCCTGAGCACGCATGGGCCGCTCGGCGCCGGCCTCGGCCGGTTGCGCATCGAGCCGGCGCGCGGCGCGGCACTTACGCTCTCCACTCGGGCATCAGCGCAATTCATTTCGGCCCTGATTGACGATCTCCATCTGGAAGGCGAGGCCAATGGCAACCTGCGCCTGCGTTTTTCCTGGCAGGGCGATTCCGAATTGCATGGCGAGTGTGACACGGCGCATGTCAACTTTGGCTGGCGCGGTCTGCCCATCGCGCTGTCCGATGCATTCGGCCGGGTGCGGCTGGCCGGAACCTCGCTCTATTTGGAAGACATGATTTACGGCACCGAGGGCGGGCGGGGCAGCGGCCAGGCGCGGCTTGATTTCGGCGACCATGATGTGGATCATGTCGCGATCGATTTGCACGCCCGCACCACCCGCATGAATTTTGTGCCGGGCCTGAACGCCACCGCCGATGCGGATCTCGTCATCACTTATCATTGGGACAGCGGCTGGGTGATCGGGGGCAGCGCGGAAATTCTCGGCGGCCGTTATCAGCCGCAGAACGCCACGGGCCAGACGGAGGTCACGGTGAGCGACCTGGATCCGGGCAAAGCGGTGGCGCTTGATCTTGACATCCGTTCCCAGGGCGGACTCGATCTGACTTCCAATCTTTACCGCGCGGCGGTGGCCGGCGATCTGCACCTGAGCGGGCCCGCCGCGTCCCCGCTCGCATCGGGGCGGCTCGAGGCGCTGCCCGGCGGGCTGCTGCGTTTTCGCGACCGGCAATATGCGATTAACCGGCTGACCCTCGATTTCGGCGGCGGCGAGGTGGGCGACGGTTCGCTGGATCTGGAAGGCGAAACTGCGGTTCGTGGCTACCGGATTTTTCTAGACGGGGCCGGCACCCTGCGCGATTTGCGCGTCGCTTTCCGCTCCGACCCCGCGCTCGACCAGCAGAATATCGTCACCCTGCTGCTGACGGGAAAAACCCAGGATGAACTTTCCGCCCAGGGCATCCAG
>JAYVQF010000204.1:0-1643 GCA_043777195.1 Thermoanaerobaculia bacterium | reverse complement strand
GAGTAGGCGCCGTCGCCGCGAATTTCCAGCACCGCATCCTTGGTGCCTCCCAAGTCGGTGGCCGCGTCGTCGCCCAGAATCGCCTGCCAGCCCTTGCGTTCGGCGAAGCGCACATACATGCGCAGCAATTCCGCCGCAAAAAGCGCGGCCTCGTCGCCGCCGGTGCCGGCGCGGATTTCCACGAAGACATTGCGCTCGTCGCTAGGGTCGCGTGGCAGCATCAGGACTTTCAGTTCCTCTATGAGTTCGGCTTCGCGCGTTTGTAATGATTTCAATTCCTCGTGGGCCATGTCGCGCATTTCGCGATCCGTTTCATTCTCGGCCAGCTCCCGGGTGTGCGCGAGCGCTTCGCTGACCTTGCGGAACTCCTCGTGCTTTTCCGCAATCGGCTTGAGCGCGGCATATTCCTGGGTCAGGGCGCGGTAGGCGCGCGGGTCGGCGCTGGCGTCGGTGACCGCGAGCTGGGCCTCCAGCGCCTGATAGCGCTGGATGAAGCCGGAGAGTTTGGCGAGAAGATCCATGAGGTTATTTCAGGCCTTGTGTCCTGTAACTGAAATCCGGTGCATTAAAAAACCGATGGATTTTGACCCCAATCGAGGCGCGAGAAGCGCGCGATGCCCAAGAGCATCGTAAGCGACGAGCAACGAAGAATGGGGGCAAAAGCCGCGGTTTTTATGCATTGGATTTCAGTTACAGGACACCAGATTCATGACGACGGCACGGGCAAAAAAAATCCCGCCGTCTCCACAATGGGAGAACGGCGGGGATTTTTCCGCAGGGTCGCTACTTTTGTTTTGCAGCGTGCGCGGCGGCGGCTTTGGCGTATTTGTTTTTGAATTTTTCGAGGCGGCCGGTCAAATCGAGGTTACGCTTCTTGCCGGTGTAGAACGGGTGGCACTGCGAGCAGAGTTCGACCAGCAGCGAAGAGGCCGTGGAGCGGATGGAGTGCACGGCGCCGCAGGCGCAACGGGCTTCAACCATGGTGTAGGCGGGGTGGGTGGCGGATTTCATGGGGGGATTCCTGGTGGGGAAGGCGGTGGAAAATCGGCGGCCGTGAAATTTATTCCGGCGCGCGCGCTAACCCCCGGTCTTCCCGCAATTTGATCGGGAAAGGGGCGTAATTATGCCATAGTTTTAAATTCAATGCGCAGCGGCTTTGATGCTTGCCTTGATGAATCGGGTTTCCGCCGCACGGGTTTTCAGTTCGCCGGCGCGGACGCGGGCGGTGAGTTCGCGCAAGAATTTTCCCATGAGCGGCCCCGGTTTTACGCCCAAGGCTCTCAGGGCGGTGCCGTCGAGGTGCGGGCGACGGTTGCGGCCGGTGCGGATATATTCGTCGAGAAGTAGCGTCCCGGAAGTGCGCGGGGTTGCCCGCGCGGACATGCTTGCGGACGACTTCGCGGCAACCCACGATGACGACCTCGCGGCAACCCGCGACGACGACAAAGCCGCGAGCCACAGCAGTTCCTCGATGCGCAATTTGTCCAGCCGGGCGCAAAGTTCAGCGGCATCGGCGGTGGGCAGCAGGGACGACAATGGCCCTTGCAGTGCCTCGGCGCCGGTCAGCAATTTTTTCGTCGCCACCGGCAGCGGCAGACCCGCGATGGCCGCCGCGCGCGCCGCGCCTTTCAATCCATGCAGCG
>JAYVQF010000203.1:0-6467 GCA_043777195.1 Thermoanaerobaculia bacterium | reverse complement strand
TGGTCGAGGCGGCGAGATTCGAACTCGCGACCCCGTGGACCCGAACCACGTGCGCTACCAGGCTGCGCTACGCCTCGACAGGGGGAAATCGCAATTTTTCAACTGCGGCGGGTGAGGGGGCGAAGTTTAGCAGACTTGCGACTCAGTTTTTGTGCGAGCGGGAGGATGCGGGGAAGATCCTCATAGCGGGTGTAGTCGAGTTGCAAGGGCGTGATGGCGACCGCGCCGGCGCGGATTGCGGCGTAGTCGGTGCCCTCTTCTGCGCGCCAGACCGGGGAGGCGCCGCCAATCCAGTAGTAGGGCTTGCCCAGCGGGTCGTGGCGCTGGGTGATGGTTTCATCGTAGTGCCGCTGTCCCAAACGAGCGGCCGTCACCTGGCCATTCCAGCGCACGGGAAAATTGACATTGAGCAATGTGCCGGCGGCCAGCGGCTCGCGCAGCAAAGTGCGAACCAAACGCGCGGCGATGCGCGCCGCGAGCGCGTAGTCGGGCGGTTCCCGCAATTTTGTTTCGCGATCCAGACGCTGCGAGAAGGCGATGGACGGAACCCCGATCAGTGTGCCTTCCATCGCGGCCGCGACGGTGCCGGAATAGGTGACATCATTGCCGAGATTGGATCCCGCGTTGATGCCCGACAGCACCATGACCGGCCGTTCCTTCAGCAGGTGGTGCAGCGCGAGGTTGACGCAGTCGGTCGGGGTGCCGGAGACGGACCAGACCGCGGCTGAAACCTGCTGCACCCGCAGCGGCGAATTGAGGGTGAGCGAATGGCCGCTTGCAGATTGCTCGCGGTCCGGCGCAACCACCGCCACCCGGCCAAGGCGGGCGACAGCCTTCGCCAGGGCATTGAGGCCGGGCGCAAAATATCCGTCGTCGTTGGTGATGAGAAAGAGCGGAGCGAGAGTGGGCATGGAGGGAAGTTTAGAAGATAGCGATGAGCGCGGAAGTATGAACGATGAACGAAAGACGGAATACCCAAGCTCATCGTACATCGCTCATTGCTCATCGCTTCCCTTTCATCCTTCCTATACTTCCCCCTTATGCCGCTGCCCACCCGCCTGCCCCCCGCGCTGCTCGTCATTCTTGACGGCTGGGGCGAACGCGGGCCCTTCCCGGACAACGCCATCGCGCACGCGCCGCCGGTGAATCTCACCGCCTTGCGTCGGGAATTTCCCTCCGCGCTGCTCACCACGCATGGCGCGGCGGTCGGACTGCCCGACGGCATCATGGGAAATTCCGAGGTGGGCCACATGAATATCGGCGCGGGCCGCGTGGTTTATCAGGATCTGCCCCGCATCAACCGGGCCATCGAGACGGGCGAACTGGCGCGCAATCCAGCGCTGATCAAATTATTGGACGATACCCGGCGCAGCGGCGGCCGGCTGCATCTCCTCTCCCTGGTTTCCGACGGCGGCGTTCATGCGCACGAGGATCATCTGATCGCGCTGCTGAGAATTTCCCGCGCGGCCGGGATTCCGGTTTTCGTGCATGCTTTCAGCGACGGGCGCGACACCGGCCCATTCTCCGGCGCCCACTTCATGCGCGCCTTGCAGGAGGAATGCGCCCGCACCGGCGCGAAAATTGCCACCCTGATCGGCCGTTATTTTGCGATGGATCGGGATCAACGCTGGGAGCGGATCAAACTCGCCTACCGGCTGTTGACCGAAGGCGCAGGGCGGCACGCGCCGTTCGGCGTCAACGGAAACGCTGGCAGTGACGCAGTGGCGGCACTGGCGGCTTCTTATGATCTCGAAGTCAGCGATGAATTCGTGCAACCGGTCTGCCTCGACCGGGATGGCATCATCCGCGATGGCGACGGCGTCCTCTTCTGCAATTACCGCGCCGACCGCGCCCGCGAGCTCAGCGAAGCCCTGACTGATCCCGGCTTCACCGGCTTCAGCCGCAAGCCGCCCGCCCTGGCCGGCTTTGTCACCATGACGCAATACAAAGACGACTACGCGCATCCCGTGCTCTTCAAACCGGAGCGGCCCACCGGCACCATCGGCGAGCTGGTGGCCGCGCGCGGCGGCGCGCAGCTGCGTATTGCCGAGACGGAAAAATACGCGCATGTGACCTATTTCTTTTCGGGTGGCCGCGAAGAACTCTTCGCTGGTGAAGACCGGATCATGGTCCCCTCCCCGCGCGTCGCCACTTACGATTTGCAGCCGGAAATGTCAGCAGCCGAAGTAACCGCGAAGGCGCTGGCCGCGATCGAGTCGGGCAAATACCAGCTTATCGTGCTCAACTACGCGAACGCCGACATGGTCGGCCACACCGGTCGCTACGAAGCGGCGCGGCGCGCCTGCCAAGTCGTGGACGAAGGCGTGGGGCGTGTGGTCGCGGCGATTCGCAAGCAGGGCGGCATCGCCATCGTCACCGCCGACCACGGCAACGCCGAAGAGATGCACACCGACGACGGCACTTATCACACCCAGCACACCCTCAACCCCGTCCCCTGCATCGTTATCGCAGATCAGCAATCCGGCCATCCGAAACTTCCCCCGGTGCGCGCCACCGGCGCGCTGAGTGATGTCGTGCCCACACTGCTTTCTCTATGGAATCTTCCGCAGCCCGATGATATGAATGGCAAGTCGTTGTTTGATGGCCGGCTTTAGTCAGAACCACCGGTCACCCGTTCACTCACCAACCGGTGAAACCAGTGCGGTCCTTTTTCTTCTTCCGGCGCAAACCGGCCTCGCGTTGCGGCACCTGAACTCAGACCGCGGCGGACCTGGCCGATGGCGTCCACATCTTCGTGATCCACTTGGGAAGAGAGCCAGAGCTCGTCTCGCTTTTTGTATTTTTTTTCGTCGGCGATGAAGTGGTACCAAAGGAAGAGGGTGCGGTCGGGATGGTTCGGCACCGGCTGATAGACATTGACCGAGAGACCCCAGGGATAGAAATTGAGGGTGAGGTTGGGGAAGATGAGCCACCATAGCGCAAAAACCCGGCGGTTCGACTTCTTGTCGTGAAAGCGGGCGGGCAATGTTTTGGGATCAAACCCGTGCGCGGGATCACGGGCGTAGGCCCATTGCAGGGACGAGTGTTCATACAATTCTGTTTTGTATCCGTTGAGGTCAATCGCATCGGCGAGGCCGCCCGGCGCGCGGTGCAGGAAGGCGATGTGGAATTTGTCCATGTAATTCCAGGCGTTGAGTTTCCAGTTGCCCGGGATCTCGCGGATTTCCGCTGCATGCGCGGCGCGGCGCCATTCATTCAGCGGCAACTGGGCGGTCGATTCCATCGCCGGGCCGAAGACTTCTTTGAACGAAGCCACGGGATTGCCCAGGCAGGTGAACAGCATCGGCACCCATTCCTCGACGAAAAAGGATTGCAGGTGGTCGCATGCGCGGGGGAAGTCCCGAAGATTCTTGAAGCCGGGTTGGTTTATAAATTTCCCGTCTGTTCCGAACTGCCGCCCGTGCTGCGGACAGGTAATCGTCCGTTCCCGCCCCGCCCCTTCTACCAAAGTGTGCCAGGCATGCGTGCAGACATTGGGAAAGGCGCGCAGCGCCCCCTTCATGTCGCGCTGCATGAAGAGCGGCTGGTCGAGCATCGTGAAGGGCGCCTGCGCCCCGCGCCGCGCCAGTTGATCCACCAGGGTGCGCGGATCTTCACGCGATTCCATCACCCCGCGCTGCGGCACCATCAGCCAATGGGTTTTGAAGATCGTCGCCAACTCGCGCGCAAGGAATTCCTGCGAGGTGAAGGCCTCGGGTGGCAGAGTTTCCGCCTGCGTGATGTCGGGGGCGACAAAGAACTCATCGGCCTTTTTCATGCGGGGAAGTTTACCGGGCGGCGATTATTGCAGGGCGGAAGCCGGGATCGAACCCAGCCTCACGCTCTGCGCGTGGCGGAAGCGATTGTCCGGGTCGTATTTCCGTTTGACCGCCTGCAGCCGCGCGTAATTCGCGCCGCAGTAGGCCTGTTCCCATCCGGTGAAGTCGGCGCTGGGGTAATTCGCATACTGCGCGGTCACTCCTTGACGGCGGAAGCGTTCCAGAATTTTGCGGGAACCCTCGATCATGAATTCATCCGGGCGGGAAAATTCATCCGCCCTGATCCGGCTCTTGGAAACGAATTGTGCGGTGGCCTATTATATTCCCGCAAAGGGGCCGCAACGAAATAACAATAGCAAAGATGACTGCCGAGTCGCCCGAATGGCGAGGCGCGAGGCTGCACACGAGAGTGTGCAGTCACCCCAGGCATGTAAGCGACGAGCAACGAAGCCAGTCGGGATGAATCGGCAGGCAGACTGCTACTGTTATTTCGTTGCGGCCCCCAACTCCGGGGCCGGTAGAATTTGCCTCTCCATGAATCATTCTGAACGATTGTTGCTGGTTTTCGCCGGATTTTTTTTCGGCTCTGTGTTTGGCGCGCTGGCGGCTCGCGAATTTCTTGCGCCGCCCGTGGTGCCTGCTGGCGCAGCAATCGATCCGGCGGCGCAGAACGGATCAATGCAGCGCGGCAACTCGCCCAACGCCGCAGTCAGCCTCGACGAGGCGCCTTCCGGTTCAACGCCCGCGCCCGCCGATGGCGGTATGGCCATGATGCTGGAAGTGAAGAAGAAGCTGGAGGAATACCGCAAGACGCCGGAGAAGTTCGAGAGCCAGCTGGGCCTCGGCCAGCTCTATATGCAAAAAGGTGATTTCACCACCGCTGCACAGTGGTTTGAAAAGGCATACAAACAGCAGCCGCGCAGCCTGGATGTCTTGATGGATCTCGGCATCTGTAAATTGCGCGGCGGCGATACCGCCGGCGCTGAGAAACTATTCCGTGAAGCGCTGGCGGTGAAAGCGGACACGCCCGAGGCGCTTTATGCATTGGCCTCTGTCGCATGGGGCGCGCGCCACGACGCGAAGGGCGCGCTGCAGTGGCTGGACAAACTCGACAAGCTCACCCCCAATTTCGACGGCAGCCGCGAATTGCGTGAACTCATCGCCGCAGGCGGGCATCCGTCAGGCCCCGCTACGGCATCCGCTTCCTCTGCGCCGGCCTGATCCGGATTTTTACCGTCAAGACCGCCAAGCTCGCCAAGAAAAGAAAGCTCCGGCGATTCATCGGAATTCTTGTCTGGCACACTTGGCGCTTTTGGCGTTCTTGGCGGTTAAATTCTTTTCTTCTCTGAATTTGTGATTCAACTGATGACCAGACCGCCATCCAGACTGAGCGTCTGGCCGGTCATGAAGGCGGCGGCGGGGCTGGCGACATAGGCGACGAGTTCGGCGACTTCTTCGGGACGGCCGGTGCGGGGCAGCGGCTGGAAAGCGAGCATTTCTTTACGCTGTTCTGGAGTGAGTTGCGCCGTCAGTTCGGTTTCGATAAAGCCGGGCGCCACGGCGTTCACGGTGATGCCGTAGCGGCCGAATTCCCGCGCCAGCGCGCGGGTCATGCCGATCACCGCGCCTTTCGCCGCCGCGTAATTGCTCTGCCCCGCCTTGCCGATCAGCGCGGAGGGAGAGACCAGTGAAATGATGCGACCGCCGCGCGCGCCGATCATGCCGCGCGCCACCGCCTTGATGCAGTGGTAGGGGCCATACAGATCGGTGTCGAGGATGGATTTCCAATCCGTCTCCGGTTGCAGCGCCAAGAGACCATCGCGCGTTCGCGCGGCGTTGTTGACGAGCAGGGTGATGGCACCGCCCAGCGCCTTCTCGGCGGCGGCGACGCCTTCGCCCGTCGCGGAATAATCGCCGACATCAAATTTTGCCGCCGCCGCGCGGCCGCCCGCCGCCGTGATCGAGGCAATTACCGCGGCCGCCTCGTCATCGCGGCTGTGGTAATTCACCGCGACCGCCGCGCCGCGCGCCGCCAATAATTTGGCGATCGCCGCGCCGATGCCGCGACTGCTTCCGGTCACCAGCGCGCGCTGGCCGGTCAAATCAAGCTGGTCGAAAGGAGTTGCCATGGGGAAATTGTAGGACACTTTTCAAGTTCAAAAATAAAAACCCGTCCCGAAAGCCACCCCGATCGAGCATTGCCCTGGAAAACAGGTGAGGTCAGTGGTGATCGTGTAGGTGAGGGGATGATTGAGAAAATCCTTGCGGTAGAGCGCCATCCAGCCGCGCTCGCTGGGACGGCCGGAATCCGTCCGCCAGCGCCGCCAGGCCGGGCCGCCGCCCCAAGTGTCATTCTCGCGCCGGCCATGCTTTTGCCAGACCAGCGCGGCGAAGCCGAGGGGGGCGCGAAGCGGCCCCGCCAATTCATTGGGGCTGAGGCGCGTATAAAACCCCATTCCCTGCCGGCGTGAAAAATTGATTCCCGCACCAAATTCAGCTGCGCCTGAGATGCGAAAGGCATAGACATCGCCGCCGTAAACGCGCATAGGCACCGAGCCCGCCACCGTCACCCAACCCCAGCCGGGTGTGCGCTCTCCCGGCATCAGGCGCACCGGCGATTGCGCTCGGGAGCTGCCGCTCAAAAATAACAGCATTGCGAAAATTAGGTATAGGGGCGGAGCTAAGCTC
>JAYVQF010000202.1:0-6471 GCA_043777195.1 Thermoanaerobaculia bacterium | reverse complement strand
AATTCCTCACCAAATATGGCGTCATTGGCCTCGCCATCGCCGTCATCATCGGCGGCAAATTGAATGACCTGGTTGGCAGCCTGGTCAACGACCTCCTGATGCCGGCGCTGCTGAGCCCGCTGCTGAGCGCCTACGGCGTTGATGAAATCGCCAAGCTGCACACGGCGGGGGGCATTTTTTACGGCAAGGTGATCGCCGCCACCATCAATTTCATCATCGTCGCGTTTGTCATCTTTCTCTTCGCAAAACACATCCTGAAAGAAGAGAAGGTGGAAAAAAAATAAGCGAGCATACCCGCCGGCGTCCCTCGGCGTCCCTCACATCGGACTCGCAAACCACTCGATGATGTTTCCCTTGCGCCACCCTGCAGTCGCGTTCGCCCTGCTCAGCTTTTTTCCGCTCACTGCGGAGATCGCGCAGAGATCCGCCGCTTCGCCGCCCGCATCCGCCGCCGTTCCCGCCGCCAGCCCCGCAGGAACGATCAACATCAACACCGCATCACGGGCCGCGCTGCGCGCCTACCCGGGCATCGGCCCCGAGTACGCTTCAAAAATCATCAAGTGCAGACCCTATGCCCGCAAGGAAGATTTGCTGCTCAAACGGGTGCTGCCAAAAAAGGTTTATAACGCGATCAAGAACCGCGTCGTGGTGAAAACTGAGCGCACAGCGATTCGCTAAGAGCCCATTCTCAAAATGGGCTGATGCAAAGGCAGCCGAAGCTTTTCCTTTTTTTTCAGGGCCGGCTGCCGCACACGCGGTTGCGGCCTGCCAGCTTCGCTTCATAGAGCCGGGCATCCGCAAGGGCGAGCAATTTTTCGTGGTGGGTCAGCGACAAGTCATCGGCCACGCCGATTGAGAGGGTGACTTGCAGCGACGGGCTGATCTCGCGCCAGGGATGCTCTTCGACCGCGGCGCGAATCTTTTCGCACAGCGCCATCGCGCTCTCCAGCGGGGTTTCGGGCAACACCAGCACGAACTCTTCGCCGCCAAAGCGGGCCACCAGGTCGATTTGCCGCAGGCTGCGCTGGAAAATCAGCGCCACCAGCTTGAGCACTTCATCGCCCGTCAGGTGTGAAAAACTGTCGTTGATCTCCTTGAAATGATCAAGATCCACCATGGCCACAGACAACGGCCGCGCGAAGCGGCGGGCGCGCGCGAATTCCTGCTCAAGATGCTGGCCGAGATGGCGCCGATTGTAAACCCCGGTGAGGGGATCCTCGCGTGCGAGTTTGTCGAGAACCGCTTTCTGGTCGCGTAGCTGCTGCAGGAGCAGTGTTTTCTGCTCGTTCACCGAATTGAGCGTCTGCACGAGGTTCTGGAGTTTTCGTCCGCTCTCTTCGAGCTCCGCGTTTTTGCGGTGGAAATCAATGTTGTCGCGCGCGGTTCGCTCCACTTCCAGCCGGACTTGCAAAGCGCGGGTTCGTTTGAGCGCGTCTTCGCTCTCCAATTCCTGCTTGAGGTGGTGGTACTTGCGATGGTGGCGCAGCGCCGCTGCGGCTTCCCCCGCCGCTTCATGCACATCGCTCAGGGCGGATTGCACCTCGCTCAGCAGCGCCTTGCTGCCGGAAGCCGCGGCCTGCGCGAGCGCTTCGCCCAGCGTGGCGATGGCCTCAGTGTGGCGGACGCGCGCGCTTTGCATGCGCGCCAGCGCGATACGCGCAAGGATCTCGCCCCGCCGGTCGGTGAATTCGCAGGCCAGTTCGAGCGCGCGCTTGAAAGCCGCATGGGCAGCGTCCAAATCCCCAAGGCGCAACGCGAGGTCGCCCAGCAGCCGGCAGGTATGGCCGAGGCCGCGCCGGTCGCCGCAGGCCGCCTGCAGTGCCCCGGCCTTGTCGTAATAGTCGCGCGCCTTGTCATGCGCGCCCATGTCCTCATAGACCTCGCCCAAGTCGGCCAGACAGCCCGCTTCCCCGGTGCGATCGCCGAGTTGGCCGTGCAGACGCAGCGCGCGCAGGAAATAATCGACAGCCTTGTCACTGTCCCCGCTGTGGCTGTAGACTTCGCCAATGGCGCGCAGGGCGGCCGCCTCCTCGGCCTGGCCGCCGGTATCCTCGCTCAGGCGCAGGCTGCGGTAATGATGTTCCAACGCGCTGGCGTGGTCACCGAGCCAGAACTGCACCGCGCCGAGCACCGCATGCACCGCCGGCAACGCGGCGCGATCCTCCGCCGCCTCGCATTCGTTCTGCGCCGCAAGAGCCCGGGAGAGAGCATGTTCATAGTGCCCCAAATGCAGCTGGCAGGCGGCTTGCACGATCAGACACCGTCCCAGCGCGGATCGGTCTTCCACAAGCCGCGCGGCCTGCTGCGCCCGCCGCGCAATTTCCAGGGCCTGCGCGGGATCGCGCACAAAAAGGGCCTGGGCCAATGGCAAGAGTGCCGCCAGCTGCTCTGCCGGCCCCAGCATTTGCGCGTCGGCGGCGCGCATTCTCAACGCGCCCAACAATTCACCGTCTTCGCGGGGATTTTCTGCTCTCATGTCAGGAGTATAGGCCATAATGCGGTACCGGCAATGCCGGTGTGATTGGCGTCACACTCGCAGTCTAGCGCTTGCCGTCTACCGTTTGCCAAGGCCCTCCGCCCCCCACGCCTCCCGGTTCAGACAAAAATTTCCGCCGCGGTGAAGAGCGGGAAAAAGGGCCACTGCGCGAGCGCCGCTGCGCCCCCCTCGCCGCGATCGACCAGCGAAACGACGGCCGTGATGTCCATGCCGAATTCCCGCACCGCCGCGATCGCCTGCAGCGCGCTGCCCGCCGTGGTGACGACATCGTCCACCACGACCGCGCGCATCCCGGGCGCCACCGGCCCCTCCATCAATTTTCCCGCGCCGTGCCCCTTGGTTTCTTTGCGCACGATGTAGCCGCACAGCACGCGTCCGCGCCGGTGTGCGGCGGCCGCCACCGCGGCCGCGATGGGATCGGCGCCGAGGGTCAGCCCGCCGAAACAATCGGCCGCAATATTTTTTTCATCGAGCAAATCGAGGAAACATTCGCCGGTCAGGAAGGCGCCGTCCGCGCGCAGCGTGGTGAGTTTCGAGTCAAAATAAAAATTCGATTTCCGTCCGGAGGCCAGGGTGAAATCGCCCCGCTTGAGGGAATGGGTCTTGAGAATTTCGCGCAAGGCTTCACGACGGGCGCCGGGGGTGGACATGCGGAAATTTTACCGGGGCCACCCGGAAAAAACCGCAGAAACTGATTAACCCCCAAGGCGCCAAGACGCCAAGCGGATTGCGAGAGCAATCCGAATCTGTACTGCAAGTAAATACATCGGTTTTTCTGCACTTTTTCTTTTCTTGGCGTCTTCGAAGTAGATTCCGCCTCAGCGCACTCGCGATAATTCCCGGATGCGCATCGCGGTTCTGTGCGGCGGCCCCTCGGGCGAACATGAAGTCTCGATCAATTCCGGCTGGCAGGTGTTGCAGCATCTGGCCGGCCATCATCGTGCGCTGCCGGTGCGCTGGGAAAAAAACGGGGCTTGGCGCTTCGCCCCGGAAGGCGCGCCGGGAGACTGGCCGGACAAGGCCGGGTTGCTCAGCGCTTGGAGTGCCGCCCCGCCGCTGGACGCCGTTCGCGCGCTGCAAGAATTGAAATGCCGCTGCGACGCCGCCTTCGTCATCACCCACGGCCCGGGCGGCGAGGACGGGCGGCTGCAAGGCTGGCTGGAACTCGCGGGAATTCCCTACACCGGCTCGGGCGTTTTGGGCAGCGCGCTGGCCATGGACAAACTGCGCAGCAAGGCGGTCTATGCCGCCGAGGGAATTCCCGCCGCACGCCATCTCGCTTTGTATGACGAAAATGAGGAAGCGGGTTGGCCAGGCCCCGTCCCCATCGCCACGGTTGCGCAGCGACTCATTGCCGCGCTCGGTTTGCCGCTGGTGGTGAAAGCGCCCAGTCAAGGCTCCTCGGTGGGTCTCGCCATGGCAAAGACTGCGGAGGAATTATCCGAAGCCCTGACCCGCCTGATGCCGCTCGAAGGACGGCTGCTGGTCGAGGAATTCATTGCCGGACGCGAACTCACCTGCGGGGTGCTGGGACCCCTGCTTCGGCGCGAGGCGGATCACGGCGGGCCGGCGCAAAGCAGGCAGTGCAATGAACCGGCGCGCGCCTTGCCGCCCACGGAGATCCGGCCCAAGCTCGCGGAATACTTTGATTACCGCGCGAAATACGAACCGGGCGGCTCCGAGGAGATCACCCCCGCCGATCTTCCCCCCGAAATTTTTGCGCAAGTTCAGGCGCTGGCGCTGCGCGCCCACCGCGCGCTCGGCGCCGGCGGCATGTCGCGCACCGACATGATCCTGCGCGCCGACGGCCGCCTCTTCGTCCTGGAAACCAACACCCTGCCCGGAATGACCGCGACTTCGCTCCTCCCGCAGCAGGCCGCCGCCGCCGGCATGAATTTTTCGGAGCTCCTGGAAGCCGTCATCGCGCGCCGGATTGGATGAAGAGGCTTAGGGGCCGCAACGAAATAACAGTAGCAGTCTGCCCGCCGATTCATCCCGACTGGCTTCGTTGCTCGTCGCTTACATGCCTTCGGGCATGCGCGCTCCTCTCGCCTCGCCATTCGGGCGACTCGACAGTCATCTTTGCTACTGTTATTTCGTTGCGGCCCCTTAGCGCCGGGGGAAAAGCGCCGCGCGCCTTCTCCCGTCAGCGCCTGAAACATTTTGCAGACTGCCTTCGCATGCCGCCGCGCCTTCATCCGCTATCATTCCGGCATGCTCAAGATTTCCCATTTCGTCTCCGGCCCGCTGGGCAACAACGGCTACCTGCTGCAGGATGAAACCACCGGCGCCGCGCTGGCGGTGGATGCGCCGCTCGACAGCCGCGTTGAGGCGGACGCGCTGGCGGCGAAAAAAATTGCGCTGACCGCGCTGGTCATCACTCACGGCCATTTCGATCACACCGCCGAAGCGGCCTATTGGGCGAAAACATTGAGTGCGCCGGTGCTGCTCCATCCCGCCGATCGCGAGTGGGCTGAAGACGGCCCGCAAAATTCCAGGATGTTCGGGCTGCAAGTGCCCTCCTTTCCGCCCTGGACACCCGCGACCGACGGGCAGGAATTAAAACTGGGCGCGCATTCCGTCACGCTGCTGCACACGCCCGGCCACACCCAGGGCGGTCTCTGTTTGCTGGCGCGCGATGCGCAGAGCGGCGCGCAGCATCTTTTCACCGGCGACACGCTCTTCGCCGGCTCTATCGGCCGCACCGACCTGCCCGGCGGCGACACAGCGCAATTACTGCAGTCCATCCGCGCGCGGCTGTTGGCGCTCTCCGACGAGACCCGGGTCTATCCCGGCCACGGCGAATTCTCGACGATCGGCGAAGAGCGCCGGGAGAATCCTTTCCTCGCGAAGCATGGCGGCTATGCGCAGATCGGTTTGCGCCAACTGTAATCTGGCGCTATTGCGAAGAGCTTGAAATCCGGGATAATGGCGGCATGTCTCCCGTCCTTACTCCCGGCCGCATCCGCACCGCACGCATCATCGCGGTGGCGGCGGATGCGATCCAGCTCGGATTATTTCCGCTCTTTATCGAAGGTGCGCCGGGCATAGCCGATGCCGTCCTCGATGTCGCGGTGGGCATCGCCATGGTCTGGCTTTTGGGCTGGCACCTCGCCTTCCTGCCCGGCTTCGTCTCTGAGTTGCTGCCGCTTGTTGATCTTTTCCCCAGCTGGACGCTGGCGGTGCTCTTCGTCACCCGCGGCGGCGCACCGACCCCGGGCGCGCCCATTCCCCCGGTTTCACTGCCGCCCCCCGGCGGAAAAATCACCGACATCGAAGCGGGTTAATTACACCCGCATCTTGACCGCGCCGACTTTGCGCATCACGAGCTTGAGCACCAAAAGCGCGTAGATGGCTTTCACCGCCGCGCCCTGAGTCATCCCCCCCGTGACGCCGGCCTGCACCATTTCATAGAACGAGCGGGTGCCGTCGCACAGCCGCAGCAGCCGCAATTCATCGCGGTTGAGGGTGAGCTTGTCGAGCCGCTGGAAGGCGCTTTCCGCCGGTTCGAGAATGGTGTCCTTGTGCCCCACCGACTGCAGCGCCCGCTTGGCGTCAGCGAGTTTGCGGATGCCCTCGAGAATCAATTCCGTCAGCGGCACCGCCGCGGCGGATTGCGCCCCGGGCGGGGGCGGTCCCAGCGAAACCCGGGCGGCGCCGTCGGCCCAGTCAAAGATGGGCAGCAGTTGCGCGGCGATCCATTCCCGCTGCGCCAAATCGAGCGCGCCCGGGCTGAGCGCCCCGATCGCCACCAGCACCGACGCTTCGCTGCCATGGCCCGCGGTAATCCATTCCATCGCCTTGTCCGCTTGCGACTGGGTCAAGCCGTTGCGGCGGCGAAGATAGGCAATGAAGGATTCCGGCGGGGCGATGGTTTCGACGCCGGTGACCTTGCCATCGAGAAAATGAATGCGCCGCTCCTGGCCCGTGGTCTCGCAAGTGAGCGTGCCGGGCACCTGGTAATCGCAGAGGGT
>JAYVQF010000201.1:0-6493 GCA_043777195.1 Thermoanaerobaculia bacterium | reverse complement strand
GGCTGGATCAAGGGAAAAATCATCGGCGCCCCGCCCCTGAAATCAGCGCTGCGCATGGTGCTGGTCGGCGCCCTCGCCGGCGCAGCGGCATTTTTCCTTGCCCGCCTTATTTCGCTGCATGCGGGCGGATAAACTTTTCCCATTCCCGATGTTGCTCTTATTCATGGGTCAGATTCTCTGGGAAAAAGGTGTGGCATTCAGCGGCAAACGGCAGCGTGGCATGCCTCGGTTGAGACTGAGAGCGTGGATGGAATCAGAAATCCGGGCATCATTTTATTTTCTTGAGGATATCAGATGAGACTTGACTCCAATGACCGAGGCAGACCTGACCACCGCGGTGATGCATAGATGATCACCCCGCCAGTTAGAAACCCATCCGCTTCTCGGTGGTTGCTCATCTTGATGAGTGGCGGAGCCCTGCTTGCATCCGATGGATTCCCAATCAGCAGCCTGCTTTGGCTTCCTCCTGGCTCCAGAAGTGAGGTGACTGCGCTGCAAGCGTGTGAATCGCTCACCGTTCACACACTCGGAACCGAGCGATTGAAGCCGACTCGCTGTCGATTCCGGGATGACGAAGTCCAGCTTGTCTTGAAAGACGGCAGCTATCGCGTGACCTGGGACCCTGTTCACCGATCGCCTCTTGTCGAAGGCTACAAACGGATCGAATTCAGCGTCGAGGTTCGGAACGATCGGCAGGACTGGCGCTCGGATGGCCGCCACACCACTTATTTCTCTTCGGTAAGGCTGCTTTCCAGCTCGTCACTGATGCGCACCGTGGACGAAACGCTCTGTGTCACGCTCAATGGAACCGATGAGGCTCAGCCGCCATCGGATCTTCAAGTCGGAGTATGGCAGGCGATCGGCCTCATGGCATCGGGGAAGAGCGGCGCCGACGGGAAAGTATGCTGGCCCGGGGGCACTTTTCTTCCCGATGACCTCATGATCGCCGTGGAAGGGAACGGCGAATATCGGCCCTCCGAAATCCGTTTCAAACGCGATGTATGGGAAACAGGAACGGTCGCGGTTCGAATGGAGGCCGAGAGGGAATACCGATGCCGGCTGCTCGATCCTGAGGGTTGGCTTACAGAGCATCCTATCAGCGGGGTGAGCGTATCACTGACGGGCTACTCCCGTTATGATGATGTGTTTCTGCCGCCCTTCGTGCCGCATCATCGTGAATTTCATGTTGACGAATCGGGTGGCGCACTCTCCTTCTATCTTTATCCGAGCGAAATGGAACCTGATTCGGATCAGGATGACATCCTTCACAAGTATCATGTTAGTTCTGATAGTGCGTATTTAGATCTGAAATTTCGGGATGGCTATGAGATGACTTATGTATTGAGCGCCCAGCTGTTGAAACGGCGTTGTGAGCTGCATTTTCCAACTCCCGACACGACCGGGATCAAGGCCAAGCTCCAGTGTCCTCCGGGACAGCGGCTTAACCGCTTCTTCTCCATCTCGCTTCAGCTCAAGACCGGTCCGGGCATCGTGGACACCGAATGGTGGATGCATGAAATCTCGGCTGACGAGAAACGGCTGGCTGGACAGGAATCCTGGGAGTTCTTCTGGCCCGTGAAACCGCAAGTTCGTTATGTCATTGATTATCTTCCCGATAGCTGCTTCTTCGAAAGTGCCTACTCCGTACTGGATGAAAGGGGAAACCGGCTGGTGCCGACAATCCCCGCACTCTGCGGTCCCCCCGCAGCATCAGTGCCGGCCGGCGTAGGCCATCCGGAAGCGACGGTCAGTAACGATTCCGCCGAAGACAAGGATCAGGACGATGACTGCAATGACCACTCGGTTCCGATCTTTCTCCGGTCGAGTGACTATAAATCATGGAAGAAACCGGTCAATTGCGACATGCGCGCATGGCTCTACGACCTGATGCGCGGGAATAAGGAACTTCTAGCGGCAAATCCATCCAGAAATTCCCGAGAATAGGCCAGATGAGACCCCAATGATGCTCAGTCTCAACCGAGGCATGCCACGCTGTCATTTGCTGCCTGATGCCGCACCATTTTCCCAGAAAATCTGACTCAGCATTGGGGCAGCATTGAGAGCATTGGGGTCGCGTCTTGAATCTTGCATTTTTCACTTTTGTTCCGCCCGCGAGAGTGTCTTTCGCTGTACAGAAACGGTGACTTGCGTCTGCGCACGGAGCGGAGTCCTGTCATCCGGGGCGACGCAGCGACAGATCATCACCCGCCCCGCCGCTTAGAATTACCCCGTGCCTTTGCCGACCGCCCAGCTCAAGAAGCGCGCCGCGCTGATTCGTTATTTTTTGTTTGATGTGGACGGCGTGCTGTCGGATGGAAACATCATCCATTCGGTGAGCGTGAAGGGAAAAACCGTGCGCCAGACCGAGACCAAGTCGTTTTTCGTGCGCGACGGCTATGCGCTGAAGGCGGCCATGAAGATGGGTTTCGGGGTGGGGCTGCTGTCGGCGCGCGACTCGCTGGTGACCGCGCACCGGGCGCGCGAGCTGGGCATCGAGGATTGCATCCAAGCGCGCCACGACAAGGCGATCGCCTTCGCCGAGCTGCTGCGCGACAAAAAAATGCTCGCCGAAGAAGTCGCCTATATGGGGGACGACCTGGTGGATCTGCCCGTGCTGCGTCTTGCGGGGCTGTCCGCGGCGCCCGGCGACGCCCACCGGGAAGTGCTGGGCGAAGTGCAGTTCATCGCCCGCGCGGCCGGCGGCCACGGCGCCGCTCGTGAGTGGTTTGAGCAGGTGCTGCAGTGGCGCGGGGAATATGACCGCTTCGTGGCGCTGGCCGCGGGCGGCTGAAGGGCCGGCGCAGCGGTATCAGGGATGATGATGCAACGCAGCGATCCCTCCGGCGGCATGGGCCCTTTCTGGCGCCTGTGCAAGGTGCTGACGGGCGGCATTTCGCTGCTGGTGGTCGGCATCCTCGTGGTGCTTAACGCCGATGGCGGGGTGGAAGTGCGGCTCGATGGCGGCCACGCCAAACCGCTGGGCCTGCCCGCTTTTCTCGCCGCCTACGCGCTCATTCTCTGGCTGCTGGCGCTGGCGTTCGCGCTTTTCGACCGGATGGAACGGCGCACGCGTAAATCACGGCTGCTCAAAAGGCTGCGCGCGCTGGAAAAAGAGGTTGAGGCGCTGCGAAAAATTCCGCTGCTCGACCGGCTCGCTGATGCGCCCCCCGAATCCGGCAATCAATCCTGAAGAATTTAACCGCCAAAGCGCCAAGACGCCAAGTTCAAGAAAAATATTTAAAATGAAAAAACCGGTTTGTTATCGTGCAGTTCAGATTCGGCTTGCTCTCGCAACCCGCCTTGGCGTCTTGGCGGTTAATCCTTCTCCCCTCTTCTCATGCACCTCTCCGTATCCGCGCTGATCGCACTGCTGTTGCTGGCCCTGCTGGCCGGGCTGATCGCGGGATTCGCCTATCGCCGATTGCCCGCGTCCGCGCCGCAGCCGCGCCGCCATCCCGATTATCTGCCCGGCATGGGGGCGCTCTTCGATCAGCGGCGCGAGGCGGCGCTGCGTCACCTGACCCGTGTGGCGCAGCATTCGAGCGAGCCGCTGGAAGTTTATTTAGCGCTCGGGAAAATTTACCGCGAGCAGGGATTTATCGACCGCGCGATTCATCTGCACGAAAGCGTGTTGGCGCGCGCCGATCTCAATGATCATGAGCGCTTCGAGGCGCTGCTGGCGCTGGGGCGCGATTTCCGCGCCGGCGGTTTCATGGATCGGGCTATTCGCAGCTACGAAGAGGCGGTGGCGCTGCGGCCCCGCTCTGGCCTCGCGCTGGGGCGGCTGGCGCGCCTGTATGGCGAAGTCGGCGAACTCGACCTGGCGCTCAAAACCGAAGCCCGCCGCGCCCGCGCCGAACGGCAGCCCGCCGCCCTCGCGCATTATGAAACCGCGCTGGCCGCGCGCGCGGAGGCCGCCGGGGATGCGGGAACCGCCGCGCGCAATTACCGGCGGGCGCGTCGACATCATCCGCCTGCCGTCGCCGCCTGGCTGGGCCTCGCGCGGCTGATGCGGGGCGCGGGCAAGCTGGAGACTGCGCGCGGGTTCCTGGAAAAATATGCGGCCCGTTATCCCGAGCGGGCGGTGGCGGTGCTCCCGCTTTTGCGCGAATTGGCGCAGACGCCCGCCCATCTTGCGGCGTGGGAATGGCTGGCGCAGCGGCTGCAGCAGGAGGCGGGCTCCATGCGCGCGGGCTTGCTGCGCGTCGAACATCAATTCCAAACCGGCCGAATCGCCGAGGCGGCCGAGGGGGCGCGCGAAATTCTCCGCCAGCGGCCGCGCCTGCTCGCCGCGCACCGGGTGTGGCAGCAGCTCATCGCCGCGGGAGCGCTGCCGCCAGAACAACTGCGCAGCGTCGCCGCCCTGCTCGCCGCCGACGAGCGGCTGCAGGCCGCCTGGATCTGTCTGAAATGCGCCTATGAAACGGCGGAACTGGAACCGCGCTGTCCCAGCTGCAAGGCGTGGGATTCGTTCGCCGAGAGCCCGGCCTGAGCGGATTGACGCATGCGTCTTCCGGCGGGTGAATCTTTGGCGGTGCTGGGCGGCACCTTTGATCCCGTCCATGCCGGCCATCTCGCGCTGGCGCGGGCGGCGCTGAAACATTTGCCGGTCGAGCGGGTGATTTTTTTGCCCGCCACGCGCTCGCCATTCAAGAAGTCGGTGCCCATCGCCTCGGGGCCGGAACGCTTCGCGCTGTTGGTGCTGGCGACGCGGCACGAACCGCGCTTTGAAATCTCGCCGCTGGAATTGCTGGCGGACAGGCCCCGTTTTACCATTGACAGCCTCCGAGAAATCCGCCGCCGGCACCGGCCGCGCGCGCTCTGGTGGGTGATGGGCATGGACAACCTCGCGGGTTTTGCCCAATGGAAACAGCCTGATGAAATCCTGCGTCTTGCCCGGCTGGGTGTGGCGGCGCGGCCGGGGAATGCGCGCCCCCTGCTGCCGCCCGCTTGGGCCGCGCGCGTGGATTTCCTGCCGCTACGCCGCACGGTCAGCGCCGGGGCCCTGCGCGCAGTGCTTCGCAGCGGCTCGCCCCGCCCGATAGAATTCTCGGCGGCCGCGAATGATTTGCTCAACGCCCTGCCGCCTCCCGTAAGGAATTATCTTGCCCAGCATCCGCTCTACTCGCAAAACCGCAAAACCCGGAAAGCCCGCTAAGAAAAAAGCGGCGCCGGCGGCCCGGAAAAAAACCGCGGCGCCCGGCCGCGCGCCAAAAAGCCCAGCGGCGGGACGCAGCAAACGCGCGCCGACGCGCGGCACCCGCGGTCCGGCCGCCCCACGCACCCCGCGCGCCGCGCAACTGGCGGCCGGGCCCGGCGCCGTCAGGCCGCGGCGTCCACCGGTAAAGACGCCGGCGCGGCGGCTGGCCATCACCGATCCCGCGGATGTACGGCTCCGCCTGTTGATGGACGCGGCAGCGGGTGTGGCGCTCGATAAAAAAGCCGAGGCGCTGCGCAAATACGATCTGCGCGCGCTCAACGCCTTCACCGATTTTCTGCTCATCGCGAGCGGCGACAGCGGGGTGCAGAATCGCGCCATTGCCGCCGGCATCGAGGAGAAACTGCGCGAAAGCCACGGCGCCCGGGCAATCGGCGTGGAAGGACTCGGCGCCGGGGAATGGGTGCTGCTTGATTACGGCGGCCTGGTGATCAATATTTTCACGCCGGCCGCGCGAGAGCATTTCGCGCTGGAACGGCTGTGGGCCGATGCCGAAAAACTGGTGTAGCCCGAACCCCTCATGGCACGCTCTTCTCGCCGACCGGCTGGCGCCGCTGCTCCGGCGAAAGCGGCATCACCGCTACTCATCCGCGCCCCGGCGATGCGCGCGCTGCGCACGCTGCTCTCGCACGGGGGCCCGGGCGCGACGCGGGTCTTCATCGCCGGGGAGGCGGGCAGCGGTCGCAGCCACTGGGCGGCGCACTGGCACACCCTCGGGCCGGGCGGGCCGCTGGTGATCGCGGATTGCGCCCTGCTCAATTCCGAATTGTTTGAAGCGCAGTTGTTCGGCGTGGCCGCCGGCGCCGCCACCGGAGTCAGTGCCCAGCCCGGCTGGGTGGGCCGCGCGCGCGGCGGGACTTTGATTTTTGACCGCATCGAACTTCTTGATTTCGCCCAGCAGGCAAAACTTCTGCGGCTGCTGGATCGCGGCGAGTATCAGCCGCTGGGCGGGGCGCCGGTCCAAGCTGACCTGCGCATCGGCGCGATTTATACGATGGACGGGGCCGGGCTTGGTGCATCGGCCGGTGCAGAGGGCGTGCCTGCGGGCCTTCGCTCCGACCTCTATTTCCGCCTGAGCGGACTCAGATTGCAGCTACCGCCGCTACGCGAACGGCGCGGGGAATTTCGCGCATTCGCGGTGGAATTTCTGCGCCGACTGGGCCGTCCCGCCGCCGCCCTCAAGCCGGCCGCGCTGCTCGCGCTGCAGCGCCATCCCCTGCCGGGCAATCTGCGCGAGCTGGAAGCGGTACTGGCCGGCGCCCATGCCGCTGCAGG